>JAIROD010000031.1 GCA_031257725.1 Planctomycetaceae bacterium
GTGGCGGAACGATGTAAACATCGGGGAATGAGATGGACGGAAAAGGGAGTACTCGCCATCGCGCGACACGCCGAAAAGAAAAAAAGAAAAATTAACCAATCGACCCAAATTAACAAAACCGAACACACCAACCTGTGAACACTAGGAACGTTTACGGCAGAAGATTGAGCATCGGTTAACGCGGTTGATGGAAGGGAAATGGAACAACTCCGAGGCAATACGTTTAATTAAACGTTTGAGAAGACATCGGGACGAGTTGTTGACTTTTTTGTACTATGACAACGTACCTTTTGATAACAATCATGCCGAACGAATCATTCGCGACGGGGTCATAAAACGTAAAAACAGCAATGGCAACAGAAGTAAAAATAGCGCGGAAACGCAAGCAATCTTAAGGTGCATCTTCCAAACTCTAAAACTACGAAATTTAAACCAAACAAAAAGCTTCATTAACGCTATAAAAGAATACATTATCACAAAAAAATTACCGAAAATACCAAAAAAATAAATATTCCACTGATATATTACAATTTTTTTAATATGAAACGGATATTCCTTTTTCGTTGTTTAATTTTTCGTTTGGTGCTTGAAATTATAGGGTTTCTCAAAAAATGTACCCAGTAAATAACCTCATTGGGGGACTATTTATCTACTCTTGAACTATTTATTTGTTCTTGACGTGATAAAAAGACGAAGTATAATTTTTTTTGTCTTTTTACCTTATTTTTCAAGGTTAAATGAATGTACCCCGTAGTAAAATAACAAAAAATTGACGCAACATTAAGCCGTAAAACGACTTAGGGCGAAAATTGTTGTCTGGCACTAAAGGAACATCCGATGAAAGGAACCGTCCAATGGTAAACGGACTATCGGAGTAATCTGTTTAACCCGAATATTTCATGCTTTTCTTGAAACAAATTGAATTTATTTTTCGTAAAGTGTTTATTTTTAATAAGTTATGTCGAAAAACATGTGAAAATATGGATTTATAGACGAAAATAGTGTGTTTTTCCTATTTTTTTAACAATAATTGGATTGCACCGGAAATTTCAGATTATCCTGAAATTTCCGGTGCAATGACGAATTATTCGGGCTATGCTTTATCCGCGTCCGAATTTTGCAATCGCCGCTCATACTTGATGCAGGACAATGAATCAGGTAAGATGAAATTCTGTCGTTTGAAAAGTATGATGTAGGATAACTCCCGATAGGGGAAAAAATGCCTCGTCACTTTATAATTGCCAACAATATTGAAAAACATGATCAATGATAAGTCAGTCTTGTTGTTTGCCTGTCTAAGTCGAAACCATTAAACTCAAAGAAACCTGGAAACTTGCTGAAATCTTGTTATTGAAATAAAATCGTGAACTGTGGTAATAACTGTAGTTGAGTAACATATTAGTGAACAATGAGTAAACAGATTCCGCAACAATTGGAACAACAGCTCAATGAGATCGCTTTACACCTTATCGAAAAGCACGCGTCAGTAATGATTGGTGCAGGGTTTAGTCGGAATGCACAATGTGTTGCTAATTCGAAATTTCAATTTCTCTCGTGGGATGAACTTGGGATATTATTTTACAAACGGCTACATGGCAAACAACCGGATCAGAATCAATTTTTCGATCCTATGCAAATAGCCGAGGACCTGGAAGCGGTAATTGGACGTCCCCGTTTGGAACAGCTGATGCGACAATCTATTCCAGATTTACAGATTGTCCCTTCTGACCTTCATAAAAGATTGATGGAATTACCGTGGAACGATGTTTTTACAACAAATTATGATACGTTACTTGAGCGTGCCGCTGAAACAGTAATTTCTCAACGTTATGATATTGTTGTCAATCAAGAGGATTTGGTATTTAGTACCCGACCAAGAATTATCAAACTTCATGGGAGTTTTCCGTCTCAACGTCCTTTTATTATTACCGAAGAAGATTATCGTAGATATCCCATTGATTTCGCCCCATTTATTAACACCGTACAACAATCTCTAATCGAAAATACATTATGCCTAATAGGTTTTTCTGGTCGAGATCCAAATTTTCTTAAATGGATCGGTTGGATTCGTGATAATTTTGGAAATGATACCTCATTGATTTATATGATTGTTTATGAAGAAAATTTTTCCCTTGCTGATCAGAGTCGTTTTTTGAAACGAAATATTGTTCCGGTGAATTTGGCACCATTTGCAGGAAATTCCCTATTCATTGAGAAAGCATTTAGCGAATTTTTCGATTATCTTAAAGATGAGATTGACAAGAAAGATCCTTTTTCATGGCACAATCGTGATTAAGTTTTTATAGAGATTATCTTTATCTCCTAAATATTTTATATAACACGAATATGTCAAATATGCAGTCAACCGAAAATTTCGATTTTAAAAAGTATGTCAGTGATCAGATCAAACAGTGGGAACGTGATCGGGTTATTTACCCCGGCTGGATGGTTCTTCCTGAAGTTCAGCGTAAGCAGCTGTAGATAGAAACATATCCCCTCATTCAGATATTCAATTGGGATGAGTTTACCAATCTTGAGCTGAACATACAAGCGGATTTTTTATATGAGCTAAACTGGCGTTATCGAATTTGCTTAGCTCTTATGCCCAGACAGGCTTATCGACAGATCGAAATTTTGCTTAAAGAACATGAATTTTGGGGAAATTTTCGTACAGAAAAACAAGGAGATAATCTTGAAATCAGGTTTCAGCTTATCATGTCTATCCTTCAATATTATCGTGTGCATGGCAATTTTGCACAATATGAGACATTGATAATGGATCAAGAAAAAAATAGTAGTCTTACAGACTTTATAGATATTTTTAATCCCGAACAATATGCTCATTGGCATTACGAAAAGGTTCTTCACGCTATTTACTCACTTGATTTCAATCTGATGCAAAAGGAATTAAATGATTGGAAAGAAAATTCAAATCTTCCGTATTGGGAATCCAAAAGAGCTTCATTTTATATTGAATTGGGGGATATTAAACTAGCAAAAAGTATTCTCGAAAATGCACTACGAGCCCTGCGCAAACAGATCAATCTAAAGGTCAATACCAAAAATATCAATCTCATTTCGCAAGAAGGTATTATTCTGTTAATTCTTCTCAGAGTAGAAGAATATATCAAATTTTCGTTGCCGAAAGATTCAAAAGATATACACACGCAAGTGCCCGAAAACCAAAGAACACTTGGACAAGAAATGTCTCATCAGATCGTTTACCAACAACAACATGTTCTTCGTAACACTAATACACAACAATTCTCCTCCAAAGCATTCCAGAAACGCCTTGATGCACTTCAGGAATGGAAATCAGATCTGCGAGTTCATCTGGAGTTGTACACTGCTGCATTGGACCAACCACCAATATTTTCCCAATATACCAACTTCGAACCCGCTTTCGATCTCGCCGAAGTTATTGATAGTAGTACGTATAATGCTCAAGACACAAACGATATTCTTGGTGTTCAATTTATGTTGTTTCTCGAAGAAACAGGAATTCCTTATAGAATACAGGCATTCACTTACGATCAAAATACTGTAATAGGAGCTGTCAAACGTATCAATTGTTTCCACCCTTGGTGGTCAATTATCACTGTACTTCGTATCGGTGATCCCCAAAACATAAACATTAGATTTGACCGTGAGAATTTAGCATCATTATCAGTTAACAGTATCAATGAAATTGTGAAACTATCTATAAAATCACTAGAGTGGTGTGATACCAACTTTGGTGAAAATCACCCATTATTGGATGCCAGCTTACCGGTTCGCCTGGCACATATAGTACCGGAATTACTTTCCAGACTTTGTACAAAATGTTCTCATGAATTACAAGAAAAAATTTTGGATGCTCTTTTAAGGCTTTATCATAGTAAAAACAAGATTTATTATCGGGGAGTTCGAAACCTCATAAAGCGACTCATTGTATCTTGGTCAAAAGACAAGAGTCAGAAATTAGTACAAAATTTATTTGAATTTCCCGAAGTCGGCAACAGTGAATTAATTAATTTAGGATTTATTGACCCGTTTGCACTTTTCCAAGGTAAGATATCTTCTGATTTACCTGATATATCTCAAAAGATTGAACAAATACTCCAAGATTGTTTCTCTGAAAAGATTGAACTGCGAATGAGATCTTTATCAAAGGCTTATCAATTATTCAATGCCAATTTACTCAACGAAGAACAAACCAAACTATTTGGAAAATCTCTATGGATAAATTCATCGTCGGACATTCCCAAGAACACTGGTTTTTACGAATGTCTTTTTATCAGTTTGCCGTACCCTGAAGGTGTTTTGCCAGAACAAGCTTTCAAGAATTATGTTCAAAAAACAAAATTTCCCGTAAATGATCAATCATTAGATAATGCTGATCCGACAAATCTTTTGAGTAACATTTTAGGTGGATCAAAAACTTTATTTACCAATGAAGGTGTTGATTGGTCAGTTGAGGAATCGCTTGAGATCCTAATACGTTTATTAGAATGGTGGAATACCGATAAACGTATTCTGGATGATCCCCCCATAAATGTTTTCCAAGAAATACTTGTCAGAACATTGTTCAATCGTTTTCAATATTTTTCACAAATTTTATCTGATATCGTTCTGCCTCGATTCACTATTAGTAATATAACAGCAGATTACAAAGAATGTATTCGAGTATTACTGGAGGAACTTAAAAAGTATGGAGTTCCGTATCATGATGCTTCAGTTGCTTCGATTCCATTATTTCCCGAAAAAAAGGAAGAAATCCTAAAAGAACTTTTATCAAATGCGTTTTCCAATAACTTGGATGAAATTGACAAAGCCTTCAGGGGAATTTGTATTGCTTTGCGTCTCGAACAACAAGGAAAAATTGAACTCGGTAATCATGACTTACTTAAACCGATGATTGATTGTATCCAATGGAGACGTATTCCTGGTATGTTGTCAGCAATGCAATTTATAAAATTTATTGTACAAGAAATGTCTGATAAATTAGACAAACCAAAATTAGATGCAGTACTAATGGGGTTGGACAAATTATTTGAAGATACTTCTGACATACGAAACCAATCAATACCAGCGTATAAAGATAGATTTACACTTCGTTTTTTCGGCATGCAATTAGCGGCAGTTCTTTTTAAACAATATTACAAAAACCGACCAGACATACCTAATGAAATTAAATGTTGGCAAAAAATATCTCAATCACAAAACGAATTTTGGGATATTAAAAACCAGTGGGATATAGATACATGAAAAGTATGGTTATTTATCGTATTAATACAAACAAATTAAAGGTCATGCACAAGCGAAATCCGAACGATGAATGACATTTCATTTGCACATGCCCATTATAAAACGAATTTGTTGTTTTTAAATCACCCAATTGATTTTACAATTGAAAAACGGTAACGAATTATTAGATGTTTAAGTTTACACAACGAAGAATCTAAAATAAATCCCTGAAAAACAAGGATATTTTGATGTACATTTTTAGGAAAGGGCACTTAACAATCTATTATGACATCAGCAGATACTAAAACAAATTCAAGTAATCCAAGTCCTTATTCGACTAGCGGTGGCGGTTACTGTTATGAAAATTTTGTTCAGTCATCGTTTGTATTAAGTATGCTTGCAGAAAACAATGTGCATACTTTTCCAAACAGTGTAATCACAAAAATTGCCTTGCAAGGACGATACGCCAATTATGCAACAGATGATTGTATTTTATTTTTACGGGATACCAATACTAATGTTGAACATAAATTTCTTCTGTCCATCAAAAAAACAATTAACATAACAAAATCTTGTAATGATTTTAAAGATTCGTTGTTCCATGCTTGGGTGGATTTCAATGAGACAACATTTAATAAGAATTTTGATCATATCGGTCTTGTTACGTCATTTCTAACCAAAACCGACAATGAAAATGTTAAAACGTTTTTGCAATGGGCGAAGCACTGTGATAGTGCTGAGGAGTTTTACCAAAAAATAGATCACAACCGAAATAAAAAGGAAAAATATGATGTCTTTCATGAGCTGCTTATTGCGAGTAATAACAATCAGCCAATTCGCCCCGAATTACTCTGGCAATTTTTGAAGAGTTGAGGTGGACTGGTTTTCTTGGAGAGAAAATCGTCTTGAATAAGGTTATATCGTAACGCCGCAATTTTGTTGAACGGGTGATTGACAGCGGTTTGTAATCTGTTATCATTTGTTTTGTTTGGTGAAGCGGAAACGGGCACTGTTGAAGAACAACCTGCTAGGAATAACCAAACGAATGGAGTGATTGCTTCTCCTCAATAGTTTTATTCGGCTATTGAGTTTTTTTTCTATAACAAATTTTTATTCACCAAATCACTTTATTCCCTATCCCTCAAAAAACCTATCATCGAGTTGGAAGTTCCACAG
>JAIROD010000032.1 GCA_031257725.1 Planctomycetaceae bacterium
CTGTGGAACTTCCAACTCGATGATAGGTTTTTTGAGGGATAGGGAATAAAGTGATTGGGTGAATAAAAATTTGTTATAGAAAAAAAACTCAATAGCCGAATAAAACTATTGAGGCGAAGCAATCACTCAATTCGTTTGGTTATTCCTGACAGGTTGTTCCTCAACAGTACCCGTTTCCGCTTCAACAAACAAAAAAAATTTAACAAAAGTATTGTCAAAAATCAATGCCGATTGTTCAAAAAATAAACAATACGTTTATACCTTATTGAAAGACGGTGCGCGCCCGAATTTCTCGGCCACCTCACAATTCCCGCTTCTTCCAAAACAGAACTCACCGCGTTGGTTGGAAAACGGCAATCCTGTTTAATTCGCGTGAACCGTTCCTCCTGAGCCGCCGCAACAATATGACCATTGTCAATAATTACAGCAGCACTGTCATGATAATAAGCGGAAATACCAAGTATGTAAGTCATGATTTATCGTAATATTTCAGTGGAATATTCGTTTAGGACAACAGTCAATTTTGTGTTACTACAATAACCCTCATTTTCAACCTTATTTTTCTAACGAAACAACCTCAGTAGCCGATGAATACTCGCCCACACCAACCTTATTATCTCATTAAAAAAGAGGAACAATAAGGTAATGAGGTTAGTTGTTTTATTCGTTTCATGCTACTAAGGTTGTTTCGTTAGAAAAATAAGGTGAAAATAAGGTAATTGAAACAATTGCAAGTCCTTCGTTGAAAATTCCACTGAATAATTACAGTTTATCCTTTCAATGTAGAACTCATGTGTACCATTTAAAACAATGTGTACACAAAAGGAGCTAACGCCGAACCTGATCCAAAAATGATTAACAAACCAAGTAACAACAACACAAGGACACCACAGCTCGTCATTATGTAAGTAATCTTCTTTCCACTTATCAGATATCAAATTTTCATCATTTCTTGTTCTTTCTGTACTACCGACACATGGTTGGCAAACACCGTAAAATTTAATTTCATGTAATTTGCAAATCTCATTCATTATTTTCCAATTACGTATCATATATTCTGCATCATTCAACTCCGATATCACTCCACCATACAATTCTATCGGCATAATTCTTTTTTCGTTTTTTGTTTTATTTATTGATACAATATATTTTATAAGATTTGGAAATATAAAATATTTTGGTAACTGTACCTTTGTGTAACTTTCGTAGTAGCGACGATTATACATTTTGAAATCTTTATGTAGGGAAAGATCATTGACCCCTGCGTAGGAGATGACAATATCAGGCTTGATTTCAAGTACATCACGTAACAATTTCAATAAATCATTTGAAGTAGTGTAAGCGGCTGTACCGCCACAGAATATCGTTCCACGAATCCTCTGATTTTCCATAATCCGTGATAGTTATTCTGACCATGTACCATTGGCAAAAAGAGTACTACCAAGTTCTTTAATTCTTATTTGTGAAGAATTAAAGAACTTGGTAGTAGGCTTTCCTTCTGTATCTTTCTTACATATTAGTAAAAAGGGATCCGTAGTTGATCCACCCAGACAAACAACAAACGGACGCTCTAATTTAGTCAATAGGTTTGGTGTTATAATAAGAGGCTGCATCTGTGAGTGTGTTTCAAAATTTGAAAGACAAGATTGTCTAATAAAAATTTTAAAATAGTTTGCAATAATGTAGGGAAGATGATCATCAACCAAATTCGGAAAGAGAGTCTCCAAATCACGCGTTGGTCCGTTCAAGGGATCATTGGCAGCCCGCGAATCAAGTTGAGCGATTTGAGTTGTAACCTTATTTTTCCAGCGGTACAAGAATAATTTGGGCAAAGCATCACCGGGTTTTCTTAATTCCCGTTGCGCTAAAATATCCAAAATGCCGAGTACTCTGCAGATCACCAAAAAACCGGTCATTACAGCAATCAAGTTCAACATCCACTTTTTATACTGATGTTGTTTTACTGTATTTTGTGGTGGGGTTTGAATTGTAATTTCTGTTTTCAGTTCGTTTTTCATTTTTAAGTTTCTGATATTAGTTCATTAAAAGTTTAGTACAAGTGAAATTATACACAAGGAATTGCACAAAAAACTAATCTTTTGAGGTAGTAAACAACAAAATAGGCAGTTACATTGTTACGTTCGGGATTATATTGAGCTGAAATTCAGGCTTGCGAGACGATGTAGCGGAGGCATACTGCTCAAGCGTTAAGGAATAGCGACAGTAATCATTGATGAATCCCTCCCTTCTAAAAATTTACTAATATCAAAAATGGACATGATACGTTTTCCTTTTTCAATGGAATCAATAGAAATAAAACGGTTGTCTGGTGACAATCGCGGATGAAAATCACAGCGTTTCTCACCATTGAAACGTACCGCTGCATATAAACGCGTAATTTCTTCATAATATTTCTTTTGCGTATCATAAAAGAAGAGATGCTGCATTCTTGTACGGTCTGGATAAGAATCCGTAATAAAAAAAGTTTCATTACTTCCCATTGATGGGTGTCCGTCACCAAAATGCCAAAGTTCATTGGCAATTGGTGTTACTTCATCTGAGTTCGTATCAACCAAGTAATAACCATCTCCATTGATTTTTGTACGAGCATAAACAATCAATTGACGATCATTAGTCCAACTGTAATGTGAGACCATATCATCATCTAACAGTAACCTTAAATCAGTTCCATCATCGCGAATAAAATAGAGTCGATCTTTTTTTCCTTTGGAATGTAGGCAACGATGTAAAAATACGAAGTGATTTCCAGAAGGTGAATACATCGCGTGGTTCACTTTATGACGAGGATAGGATAATCGTGGAAAATTGTACATTTTTTTGAGGTATTCGATTGATAAAATCAACCTTGTATCTTTCGTTTGCATATCTATCGAAAATATTCCATCCTTGTCATCCGGCATATCAGGAGTGAAATTCACCGCATCACAACAATAACCGTAATCGGGACGTAAAATAGCCAATCGACGATAGTTCAGCGAAACCGCTTTTTTTCCATCTTTACGAAGAGTTTGAATCGGCATCGGCAGAATATCAATTAATTCGCCAGTATTAACGTTGCGAATCTCTGCTATAATATTTTTGTCGCGAGAAATATTGTTGTAAACAATTTGTTTCGAATCAGGCGGCAACCATTGTAACATGGCACCTTGTTGCCAATTCCATGTTTTCGTTGTTGCCAGACATCTTGACTCGTCTGATTCGAAATTGTGAACAACTATATCAAGATCAATCATATTGTCATTGACTCTATGATACAATATTTTTTTCTGATCCTGGTTCCATGGCGTTTTATCATAGTAACCAAAAAAATGTTCATTTTTTTCGTTAAATATTCTGCGTTTGACTTTTGGATGTGTAACATCAATTTTTCTGTCAGAAAAAATAATGTAATTGAAATAAGCATAGATCATGATAAGACGTGATCGGAGAGAGGGAAAACGTTTTAGGAATTGACCGATTGTTCTTTCAAAAGTACTGTAAGTTTTCATCGGTAATATTTTGTTTTTATAATAAAAAATTTATACAAACCATTTAGATAGCAAATCAAAATGACATTGCATATTGGTATTTATAAGCGGTATCTTGCTTCATGTAATTTTTTACTTTTCTGGTATTGGAAATAAATCATTTTTCAAAGTAGTTAATCCTCCATCTATTCTATTTAATCCATAGGTTTCTTGACGATCAACATTAAATAAATGTGGACATCCAACACAAAAATATGCTGAACGATCAAATAAAAAAGTGTAACTTATCATTTCGTTGCTATTGGGGTATTCTGAATGGATTCCATGCATTTGTCTCAAAATAATTATTTTTTTATACAAAAATCGATAAAAATATATTTCCAGTTCTCTGGTAAACTCTTATCGAAAAGAGCGGTATCAATATGCGCCAAGAACATTTTCGTGAGTTCATTTAACCCGAATGCTCCGGCAAAGCCAACTGTACAATAATGTTGATTAAAATATTCAGAACATAATTCGTACAACTCATTAAAACGGTAGAAATACAAAGAAGGACGCCTGTACTTTCGAAACCTTTTTCTTACCCACATGTGAAAATTTGTTCCTGTAAGATTTTCAACAAACAACAGTTGTCCATTGTCTTTCAGTGCTTTATGAATTTGTCTTAACATTTTACGCCCCGAGTCTTCATGGAGACTTCCAACTTGCGTAAGAACGGATTTGAAACAAATGGTATCAAAATGATTTTCATAATGAATATCTAAAGCATTAACCGCTTCGTATGTGATTAGTTTTTGCAACTCGGGATATTTATTGTGAATTGGAAACGCTATTTTTTCGGGATTTTCCAAGTCAGAACACACAACATTGGCTCCCAATGATGCTGCCCAAAGTGAGAGACCGCCGCGCCGCCCACCGAGTTCGAGTACATTTTTATCTTTCAATAATTTTGTCTCATTGGTTGGTTGGTTGGTTGGTTGGTTGGTTGGTTGGTTGGTTGGTTGGTTGGTTCCACTCTTCGTAGATGTTGTTCCCAGAAAGGAAGAGCCTTTGCCCAATTGCTTGTACTCCACTCGATAATATCTGTAATCTTTACGGTCTCTCTAATATTTTCCATAATATTGTTAAAATAAATTAAAATTAAAAACTATTGATTCAATAAAATATCCTTAATAGATGACGTAACATAATGCAATTCCTCGTTAGTCATAAGAGGAAAAATAGGTAACGAAACTCCTCCTTGCCATCGACATTCTGCCTTGGGGAAATTTTCCGGCAAAAGATTATATTGAGTACGATAATATGTCATGCGATGTAACGGTTTATAGTGAACAGAAGTACAAATTCCGCGAGCGTTGAGTTGTTTAATAAATTCATCGCGTGTAACAGGAGATTTTTCTGTTAAGACAATTGGAAAAAGATGCCATGAATGTTCATGCCAATGACATTGAAGTGTTGGCAAATTTAATTCTTGTAATATTTTGAGTTCATTAAAATAATGACGTGCGCATCGTTCCCGTTCTATTCGGAATTCTTCAGCCCGTTCAATTTGTGCAAGTCCTATCGCCGCATTGATATCCGGCATATTGTACTTAAATCCGGGCGCGATCACGTCATATTCCCACTTACCTGATGTTGTAAAACGATCCCAAATATCACGGTTAATTCCATGAAGGCGCATACATTTAACACGTTTATAAATATCTTCATTTTCGGTAACGATCATTCCGCCTTCACCGGTGGTGATAGTTTTGTTCGCATAAAAACTGAAACAAGTAATATTTCCAAACGTTCCAATATATTGTTCGTTATGTTTGGTTGGAAAAGCGTGAGCAGCATCTTCTATTACTTTGATATGATGACGATTACAAATTGGTAAAATTTTGGACAAATCCACACTTTGACCGGCATAATGAACCAATATAATCGCTTTGACATTGGGATATTGTTTAATTGCTGTTTCTAAAATTTCGGGGGTTATTAAGGATGTTCCGTAATCAACATCGAGAAAAACCGGATCGGCATTGAGATAACGTACAATTTCAGCGGTAGCGGTAAAAGTCATTACCGGCATGAAAACTTTATCACCGGATTTAATTCCCATTGCATCAGCCGCAAGATGAAGTGCCGCAGTACATGAATTTACCGCGAGAGCATATTTTACTCCAATAAATTCTGCAAATTTTTTTTCAAATTCTGAACACATAGTAGCAGTTGTGAGCCAACCGGATCGAATAACGCGGGTAACATATTCTAACTCCCGACCGGAACAATCTACTTTGGAAAATGCAATATTCATTTTTTAATAATAATTTGATGTTTATAAATTATTTTATAACAATTATGTATAATGTTTTAAAAATAAGATGTAAATCATTTGAAATGGACTGATTTTTTATGTATTCTTTATAGAGTTCAAGTTTTTGCGGTAATATTTCATTTCTATAAATGGTATTTGGATTATTGGATTTTGCGAGGATATTTTCTTCATTTCTGTACATTATTGAGGCATTATCGGTTATTCCCGGTCTGACTTGATGAATTACTTTCCAATGTTCTGGAAAAGCGTTCACCCATTCTCGGACTTCAGGTCGCGGACCGACAAAACTCATATCACCGATTAAGACATTGTATAATTGAGGAAATTCATCAATTTTTGTTTTGCGTAAAAACCAACCAATCGTTGTTATGCGTGATTGATCACCGGGTTGAAATTGTTCCAGCAAATTTGTTTCACAAACTTTCATGGAACGGAATTTATACAAAACAAAATCTTTACCGAAACGCCCAACTCGTTTTTGACAAAACAAGATTGAACCTTTTGATGTTACTTTAATCAAAACCGCTGTGATCAAAAATACCGGCGATAATAATATCAAACCAATAACGGATAAAATAATATCAAATAATCGTTTCAACATAAAACCTGTCCGTGTTATAAAGTTCGAATCTCCAGTTATAATTTTTTACCTGTGACACGACAAATCAACCCATACAATGTACCGAATCCATAAGCCAGATGAAAATAAAAATAAAATACCGGAAGCCCAAAACGGGCAAAAAATGATTTTCCATCCTTGATGGCAAAGCCAATTCCGAGAAAAAAATATAACATTAAAGGAATCAAAGCAATGATTACAATTGATTTAGGAATAAATATAAAAATTGATAAATAAATGAACAAATATAATACGAAATAAAAAGGAATAAAATGTCGTAATGAACCGCCTGAAAAAACAATCCAATAACCATTCTCAAAACCTTGCTTCATTAGTTTCAAAAATGTTGATCTAGGTTGGTAAGTCGCTCGCATGTCAGGATCGGTTAAAAATTTCCATCCTTTGTCCGCCAAACGCCGATGAAATTCATTGTCTTGATTTCGTTTCAAATTTTCATTGAATCCGCCGGTTTCCAATAATATCTTACGGCGATAAACTGCAAAAACCGCCGTATCTGTTTCAATAATTTTCTTGGGCGGAATCCGAAATGGAGAATTACCAACGCCGAAACGCGAACCGAGTAAATCAGTAATCATATTGCCGAAAAAAGTTTTGTTTTTTGTATATTTGAGAATTCCGCCGACGGCAACTATTTTTTTTCTTTCTGGAGAATTTAATAGACAAATTCCTTTTTCGATATAGTCAGGTTCAATGGTTGCATGAGCGTCAATTCTGCAAATAAAATCTCCTATTGATTCCCGAATACCGAGATTCCAACCGGCAGCAAGTGTTTTCTCCAGATTTTCCAAAAACCGGCATTTCCAACCTTTCTGACAGAGTTCTTCTAAAATCCGTTTAACAACTTTATCCGTTCCATCAGTGGACAAACCATCAACAACAATGATTTCCGTTTGGTCTTGAGATATTGTTTGCTTGGAAAGTGATAGAATTGCTTGCCTTACTGATGTACTTTCATTACGTACAACAAGTAAAAGTGAAACTAATGTATGGTCGTTCATAATTATTTAATCAAAGACAGTACTAATATTACTCAAACAGTAAATAACAGATACACAAAATCAAAAAATAGATTATTTTTCAGGGATTTCTTGATGTGTTGCCCAATTTTGAATGGTCAAAAATTGCAAAAAATTTCCCCTGTTTTAAATTGATATAAAC
>JAIROD010000359.1 GCA_031257725.1 Planctomycetaceae bacterium
GATGTGTTTGGTTGGGATTTTTGCAGAATTTTTTGCGAAAAATCAAATGTTAAAATGGGTAAGACAGGGGGGGGGGGGCAGTATGTAGAGGAAAGTTAAAAACGGAGAGTGGAGAGTGTGTTCACTCCAATCGTTCTAAACTCTTTTCTGTAAACGTCTGACAACTTTTTCGTTCTTCACCGTTTGGCTTTACCTTAGTCGAACTTCTTGTGGTGATTGCGATTATCGGGGTGTTAATCGCTCTTCTGTTGCCTGCTGTTCAAGCCGCCCGTGAAGCAGCGAGACGAATGGAATGTACCAATAAATTAAAACAAATGGCCATTGCATGTCACAATCATCACGACACAAGCAATCTTTGGCCCTCAGCTCAAACGATTCCTCAAGCTATTGCAGGTGCCCAAAAAACCGGTTCCGTAGATGCAAACGGCATTCCTGTACAAGGACTTCGTCGCTGGAGTTATGTCGTACAACTCCTTCCGTTTCTTGAACAACAAAGTATTTACGATGGCGTTGTTCAATATTTGAATACCACCGCTAATGCCGCACCTTGGAATAATCCTGCGGTTTTAAGAGTTAAAATGTCAGCATTGATCTGTCCTTCAGATCGTGTCGGACAGACTAATGCTGACAATGTTCAAGGACGATTAAGTTATCACGCATCCAACGGTGACTCAATTATGAATGACAGTGAATCTGATATGCAAAAATATCGAGGTCCGTTTCGTGATGGTTTATTAGCTCCGACGGACATGAATATTTTTTCGGATGGAACATCGAATACGGCAATTCTTTCAGAACTAGGTTTGTCTCCGGTAGGAGGAACCAGTTGGATCTCCGGCGGAATAGGATTTCCTACAGCCAATACCGCTAACGATTGTTTGAACACTGTTTCACAAGGGCGATTTAAAGGTTCCGGTATCACTACCGGTACCACTGCTCCTGAATGGTATGCGGCAGAATTGACCGGTCGATACTGGACAGAAGCACTCGCCTGTTATAGTATTTTTCAGACGATTCTTCCACCGAATAGTCCTTCTTGTGCCAAAGGTCCTAGTGCTTACCCCTATTCAGAGAATGCTGTTATGACCCCCAATAGTAAACATCAGGGCGGAGTTAATGTAGCAATAGGAGATGGATCGGTTCGTTTTATCAGCCAAACCATTGATTGCGGTAACAATTTTACGGCAACTTATACAGATATTCAAATCGGCGAGTCGATTTATGGCGTTTGGGGTGCACTTGGAACTGTTAACGGAGGAGAAAACAAATCTCCTTAATTTTGTAATAAGTAAACCGAAGCCTTATAACTCCGGTTTACTTATTTTAATTTTTTCTCAATTTATTTAATTTATTTCAAAAATATGAATCGCAATTTCAATTATACCCTAACAGGGATTTCCGTTTTTGTTTTATTTTTCCTTTCCGGATGTTACACAAAAAATACGTTTTATGTTGAAGGAACCGTTTTATTTGATGATGTTCCTCTTAGTAAGGCGATTGTTTCATTTACACCGGAGGAATCATCACCTGAAGGAAAGTTTGCTTCCGGAATGACAAACGAAAACGGCATTTTCAAACTTACGATTCAACCGGTCGGAAAAGAAAATGCAGGTACCACCGCCGGAAATTATATCGTAACAATTTCACGGTATGAAGACACTCCTTCAAGTCGTGGAAAATTTCCTTCCGGAGAAGAGATGCCTATCTTTGCCCAAATGATTCCGTTACGTTATACACTCACAAACCAGTCCGATTTAAAAGCTGTAGTTGAAAAGAAAAAGAAAAATGTATTCGAATTTCATTTGAACAAAAATTGAATATTATCGTTTGGATAATGTGGGAGGTTTTTTTACTGTAACTGTCTATTTAATTTTGGTAATATTTCAGTGAAGTTTTTTTACATCCCGACGGGATGTTTCTAAAATAGCCGTTGGGATTGCGTTGTAACGATAGGAAATCAATGTTTTCTTCTGAAGAACGCAATACCAACGGAACAAAATGGTAAAAATTATACCGGTTATTTTTCCGTGTGTGCGGCGAATACACCACACACACGGCTATATTGGAAATGTCCTTGGGGACAAGATCGTAGTTTACAAGAATGACGTGAATTTAATATCACCCTAAAATTAATAAAATAGACAGTTACCGCAAAGGCTGGAATAAAAAAACTAATTCTGTAGAATACTATCTCAACTTTGAAAAAATGACCGTAGAATTTGTTGATTCCGGCATTTGGTTCCGTTCCCGCCCGCCATAATTTACCCTTAACCCAATCCCATAGAATGCCCGACATTTCTCTTGAAAAACGAAACGATTTATTAGGAACACATGTTGTCAATGCTCTGAAAAATCGACATTTTGAAGCCTATTATTATAAAACAAGCAATGACGCTGTTGAAAAAATCCTCCAACTCCTTCCCAAAAAAGAAAGTGTTTCGTGGGGAGGGTCAACAACAATTGAAGAAATCGGTTTGCTCAAACGGATTCGCTCAGAATATGATTTGGCGCTTGACCGCGACAAAACAACAACAATCGCCGACCGCTACGAAGCAATGCAAAGAGCCTTTTTTTGTGACAACTATCTGATGAGCGCAAACGCCGTCAGTGAAGACGGACAACTCGTCAATGTGGACGGTAACGGTAATCGTGTTGCTGCAATGGCGTTTGGTCCTAAACGCGTGATTGTTGTTGCCGGTATCAATAAAGTGGTCAAAACGCTCGACGACGCTATTGTCCGCGCTCGAACTTACGCCTCGCCAATCAATGCCCAGAGAGTCCCCTGTCTTAATCTTAAAACACCTTGCACTGTTACCGGAACTTGTGAAAATTGCAAAACCGCCGATTGTATCTGCACTTATATTGTTACGACAAGAATCAGCCGACCCAAAGGACGTATCCATGTCGTCCTCATTGGTGAAACGCTAGGGTTTTGAACAAATTTTCCCATCAGTAGCGGCAGCGTCCTCGCTGCCGAAAAAATTAAAATTAAAGTAATATATCAGTGGAATTTTTCGGAGATTGAAGTTTATTTTTTACCACCCCTGCCCCTCCGAAGGAGGGGAATCATTCCCCTCCTTCGGAGGGGCAGGGGTGGTTATTCGGAGTAAACGACTGAATAGTTAAAAAAAATATTTCACTGATATATACAAATTAAAAGTTCACGGCAACGGGATGTTGCCGTTACAGTCCAAAAACCGACAATTCAAGTGTAATGAGTATAGAGACATTCGGGACAATGGCGACCAATACAGGGATTAAGGTTTAGAGATTAGG
>JAIROD010000362.1 GCA_031257725.1 Planctomycetaceae bacterium
TTGCGTCGGCGTACTCGCCGACTTGCCCCTGTGGACGGCTGGAAAGTAAAAACCAACAGCATACAACACAACAACAAACCAACCGGCGCAACCTTTCGGCGAAAGGTTGCCTACCTCCCGCGACTGAATAATTACAAATAAACTTCAATCTCCGAAAAATTCCACTGATATATTACGAAATTTGAAGTATGAAAAAATCTGCCGGTCATTAAATTTTCGGTTCCCGATCAGAAATAGTTTTAAGGGGTTTGAGTTGGGAAAACGGAGTCTCGACTGGTTTGAGCGGCAAAAGCGATTCTCTCTGTTGTGGTGAATCCGATAAATGGAGCGGTAACAAGTTTCCAATTGAATGAGGATTGCGTTCCGTTTCCGCTAATGTCGAAGTTGTTAAAAATGGATTTTCCGGCAATCTCGGTTCCGTCTCATTTGAAGACGGTGTTGGTTCAAAATTGTCGGCAAATTGGAATAACGAAAGCATTTCGTCATTGGTTTCTGTTTTGGGAATCGCAGGCGGTTTCTTTTCTATTTTTGCTACGGAGTTGTTTGCGGCAGGATTGTTTGTTGCAAGATTGTCCGCTGCATGATTATTATTTGTTATCGGAGCGGTAACAGAGGGAACGGTTGTTGTCGGAACGATTGCAGGCGGAACGGAAATTTTGTGAATAGGTTCAAACCGTGTGTTACTTGGAGTAATTGGTTTTTCACTATCGGTCTTTTTCTCCACCGCGATTACTTTTTCAGAAGTCTGCGGAGCCGGTTCAATAATCGGCGGTTGATATTTTTGCGCATACTTTTTGTTTCCCGAATCAACGGCAGGCGTTTGCGATAACGCCGGTAATACTGTCATCGCCGATTGCGCCGATTGTACGGAAAATGCGGGATTCTGATTCGTATTGCCGGAATCGTTTGCTGTTACATTTTCCGGCTGACCGGAAACCGCAACTGCATTGGGCGGCAACGGAAAATTCGGTAACGGTGCTGCTGTGAAACTTCGGTCAATCGCTGAATGAATATCGGAATCAATCATTCCGAAATCGAGCGATGCCTTCCAAAATGCAGCCGCAACCGCCGCACCGCCAATAATAATGGTTGTTGCGGCAAAAATTTTCATTGACGGAGAAAGCGCACTGCTTTCGGGTGTTCCCTCGTCGGGAACTTGGGGGAGGATGGGGGATGTCATGGCTCTTTCCTTAAAAGGGGGGAAAAGGATGAGAAACCGAGTAATTGGGTGATGATTGCCGAATAACAATAACATCAACACATGGTTATCGACCCAACCGCAGACTTTATTGAAAATTATTTTATGAGACGATATAATCATTACGTTTGGCATAATCAGCCGATACTCGGACCGGTTATCAATTGGTCTTTTGTTTTTGCAACAGGCGATTATTCATATTTGTTAGCGGCGGGGGGTACTCCATGATTGTACGTAACTGTCTATTTTAAACACGAAATTTCACGAAACACACAAAAATTATACGAACATGACAGCAGAAATCTTTTTTGTATTTTTCTTGTTATTTCGTGTTAAAAAGTTTAAAACAAAATAGGGGTGGACTGTAAAAACTGGAGAGGTGAATAAAGTTGAGCAAGCGTAGAAATTTAATTTTTTTGGAGGATTTTATGTCGAAGAAACGCGTTCGTTATTCACCTTCTTTCAGGGCGAAAGGTTGCCTACCTTTTGATACACGACCTTGGGGTAGTTTGCAAATAAAACAACCAATTTCTACCCGTTGACAGCATAGTTTTACATTATTTATTATTTATTTTCACTCTGTCGGAAATTCAGGAAATGGCGACTTTTCGCGTTCACAATCTTCTTCCTGAATTGATACAATAACAATATTGTGCATATTGGCAAAATCAACAACATCTTGCCGGTCAATGAAAATTGTTCGTCCCGCTTCGATAGCAAGTGCACGAGCACCGGATTCGTACATGGTTTGTAATGTCAGAAGACCAAATGTCGGAACATCAAACCGCATATCTTGCTGCGGCTTGGCAACTTTAATGACAACAAACCCCTCTGCCGGACTAAGCGATCCCGCACGACGAATACATTCGTCGGTTCCTTCAATGGCTTCAACCGCTAATACCGCTTGATTGCGCACACAAATACTTTGACCAATATCAAGCCGTCCCATCTCTTTTGCCAATGTCCACCCAAAGCAAATGTCTTTCCATTCTGCTGTTGTCGGACCTCGTCGTGTCAATTTTTGTCGTTTCACAAGCAAATCCGGAATTAAATCGGTTCCGGGCAAAAGTTGGATACCGTTTTCACTGAATGCTTTGACAACCGTTCCAAGTAACGTATCGTCTTTACAATCTTTACGTCGTGTCAGGAAAATAGGCGCAAAAACTCGAATCGTATAAAAATCAGGAAGTTGACGCCAAATCAACAATGGATCAAGGAGTAATGTTTTATTGATTTTCCCAGCCATCGTTCCCTGCGTCAAGCCGTGCCGACGGAAAAAACGAAACGCCGCTCGGAACCGCCCAAGACCAAGCGGAGACCAATCATCACAAATTTCTTTGAGTTTCGGATCGGCGTGGTTGACGAGACCAAGACAGTACACTTTAATTCCTTGTTGTTTCAACGCTTCGGCTAAATAAATCGGATAACGTCCCCAGCCAGCAATTAAACCAACTCGTTCCGGAAATGTTGTTGCATAATCATTCAAGTCTGTAAAGTGATCGCTCACAAAAATATTAAAAAGTTAAAAAATCGGAAATTACACACCATCCTCATTTTAATGCCGTCGCAAACTCATCTAATGAAATACAAGTCAGCGCAAAATCGGCTAACTCATCCAATTTTTCTAAACTGCGGATGGACGTGATTTTGTCCTGAAGTGTTCGCGAAGGTAATTCCAGACGATGCGATAGAATACGGATAATCATCTCGGCTTTACTTTTCGCTTCACTTTCTGCTTTATTTTTCGCTTCACGTTCTGTGAAACGTTCCATAATTTTCGCTTCACGTTCTGTGAAATATACTACAAACGGGTTCAAATGGGTTATTTTGTTTTTTGCCTAATGCGATGTATTACGCTTAGCGGGCAAAAGAAAAAGGTATTTTCTAGCCGTTTTTGGTATAACTAAAAAACACGGGATAAATCCCGTCGTTAACTAGAAACACGGGATAAATCCCGTCGTTAACTAACAACACGGGATAAATCCTGTCGTTAACTAAAAACACGGGGTAAACCCCGTCGTTAACTATTAATTAATAGGTCGAAAATAAAAAATTAAATTATTAGAGATACCCAATATATTTAGGTTCGTTTGTATAATGATGTAAAATTATATTTATTTGGCAAGATAATTGGGAATTATACAAATATGCTTTTTGAAATAAATAATATCGGTAAAGTTCAAAATGCTTGTATCGAAATGCGTGGAATTACTGTTTTGGCAGGTAACAACAGTACGGGTAAAAGTACCTTCGGAAAAGCTCTGTTCAGTATATTTAACGCTTCTTATGAATCAAAACAAGGAATTTTACGGGAACGAAAAAAAAGTCTTAAAAACATTATTTCTCATTCTACACAACGATTGTTTTTTACTCGAAAACCAGATTCCATAAATAAAATTGTAGATAGTATATTAGACCAAAAGAATTCTCTTCAAGAGATTCGGCAAATCATCCAAAATGCCATTGAACAACAGATTATTATTCCTTCCTCAATGAGAGACGATTCGATAGACACTCTATTTGAGAAAATTCGACGTTCTGTTGCGATAAGTGCGGAACAAATTCAAAGAAATATTTTGACACAATATCTTTGCACCGAATTTGACAACCAAATAACACATATTGAATACCCTGAACATCAAGGGAACATTTCTTTAACAATAAAAAACAACAAACTTGACGCATTGATACAAAAAAATGAATGTATCAATTTTACCGATGATGTAGGCGTCATTTATCAAGCATTTTATCTCGATAGTCCATTTGTTATGGAACAAAGTATTCCCAACTATCATTTTTATCCTAAATATAACCATCAAAGACATCTCATAAAAAAATTGCGGAAAACCGGAGTAAAAAACAGTATCATTGACTCGGAAATTGTGAAACAAAAATTTAAAACAATTTTAATGCCGTTTTATTCTATTGTAGGCGGTGAGTTCAAAAATACCGAATTGGGTTTGAGATTTCAAGAAAATGGTTTGAGTGAACCGCTGGCTCTTGCGAATGTTTCTGCGGGAATGAAACCGTTTCTTATTATTAAACGGCTTTTGGAAAACGGCGAACTCAAAGA
The DNA here is from genome assembly GCA_031257725.1 of Planctomycetaceae bacterium. Taxonomy (GTDB): domain Bacteria; phylum Planctomycetota; class Planctomycetia; order Pirellulales; family Thermoguttaceae; genus WRKP01. Next base: position 4,272 of record JAIROD010000362.1, read on the forward strand.
GCAAAATGTCCTAATTCTTGATGAGCCGGAAATTCATTTACATCCTGAATGGCAATTGGTATTCGCCGAATTGTTGGTCTTGTTGCAAAAAGAGTTTGATCTGACTATATTATTGACAACTCACAGCCCCTATTTTTTGCACGCCGTAGAAGTCTATAGCGCAAAACAAAAAACAAACAATCGTTGCAATTATTATCTTACCATCAATAACGGTCATTATTGTTCTGTTCAAAATGTTACAAACAACACCGACGGTATTTATCAAAAACTGGCAAAACCTTTTCAAACGTTGGAGAATCTTCGTTATGCAGAATGAAGTACAAATTTACAATAAAATATTACTTTTATCCTTGTCTATAATGAACAAAATAATCCTTTTTTGAATGTGATGGATTCGATGACAAAATTGGGACACAAAAGTGAACCAATACCAATGTCCTACTTGAATGAAATTTTACCAAATGATAAATTTAACATATC
>JAIROD010000495.1 GCA_031257725.1 Planctomycetaceae bacterium
TCGACGAAAATTTTATTAAAGAAAACTTAAAAGAAAATGAAGAGTACCGCTATTGCAATGCAATTTTACGTAACTTGTTTTTTCATTGCTTGAATACTCCAATCAAAGAACGCGTTGAATTTGAACATAAAAAACTGATCAAGAATATTCGTAACGTCAAAGAACAGTTTCAAAAAATTCCGTTTCTTAACGGCGGTTTATTTTACGAATACGAAGGCGACGATTTTCCGTTGAGCAATGATTATTTCTTTTCGGAATTACAAACTCGTCATATTTTAGAGCTTGACGGCGATTATAAAGTTGCCGGAATCATTAAAATTTTATCGCAATATCGATACAAATTATCGGTTGATGATTTGTTTGATTTGGAATATTCCCAAACGATTGATCCTGAATTTATTGGTAAAGTTTTTGAAAGTTTATTGGCATGTATTGACGCTGACACGAAAGAAAATAGACGTAAAACTACGGGGAGTTTTTATACTCCGCAAGAAATTGTTACGTACATGGTCAACGAATCGCTTGACGCATATTTGCAAAACGATTTTAACAAGGATTTATTACAATGCAAAATTCTTGATCCTGCTTGCGGCAGCGGCGCGTTTCCGTGCGGTGTTATGAATGAAATCATTCGGCGAATCGACCCCGATAAACAACTTTCGCAAAATGAACGTTATCATAAAAAATTGGAAATTCTGCAAAAAGTAATTTATTGCGTTGATATACAATCAATGGCGGTACAAATTTCATCGCTTCGATTATTTTTGTCGCTTCTTCAGGAGATTATTCCCGACAAGAAAAAAGAAAATTATGATGTCGAACCGCTTCCAAATCTTGAAACGAAATTTATCTGCGCCAATGCGATTGTCGGATTAAAAAAAGAAAAACAACAACGTTTGGAATTGCCAATTATTAAAACAACTGTTAAGCAATTACAATTGACTCGCGAACAACATCTTACGGCAAACAATCTTCAAGAGAAAAAACGGTTACAAGAGTTTGACGAATCATTACGGAAATTATTGGGTAACGCAATGGAAGACGCGGGCGATTTATCTCACGATACAGCGGAATTGATAATACAATGGAATCCGTACAATCAGGCAAAGCCGTCTCCATTTTTCGACCCGCAATGGATGTTCGGAATTACTGACGGTTTCGATATTGTTATCGGCAATCCGCCTTACGTTGAAGCTCGAAGCGGCTCAATTTCAGATGAATTAAAAAAACAATATCAAAATCAAGTTGAAACAGAATTCGGACATTTATCGCAATATATTACGAAAGGCTCTGATTTGTTGATCTATTTTTTTCCGCGATCAATTACGTTGATCAAAGATCACGGAATCGGAATATTAATCGTTCAAAATGGATGGCTAAATACAGACTACGGCGCAAAAGCAACACAATTTTTAATTAGAACATTGCAATATATCAAAATAACGGATAGTCCATTTCGGCATTTTAATAAACATAGCGCAAATGTGAATACCGTTATTACACAATTTAAAAAACAATCAGAAATAAAAAAAATATATTTTGATATGATGGACAAAGACGGTTCTCGTCTTGTAACAAAAAACGAAAAATCTTTTGACTTAAAAAACAGTATTTTATCCGACTTGAAATGGGGAATGATTATGTCAACGGATAATGAAATATTATCTGTTTTGACAAGAGTAATTGAATGCGGTAAAAAAAACGATCAATCATTCTATTCCATTGGACAAGGTATTAACGCAAATAAAAAAACGTTTATTTCCAAAGACGAAAAATCGAAATTCAATCAAAAAGAAAATATTATAAATGTCATTTTCAAGGAGTACGAATATGTTTATACAGAATTTTCTTATTTTCTTTATCATGCGTTTAATTCGAATGACCGCGATGATTCCGTTTTGGAAACAATAAATGCGGAACAGCTCGGCGATGGCAAATCATTTACTCGTAAGTATCCTTCAATTATAATGCCGCGTGGTATTGGTTCTTTACATTTTGCCGGATTATTAAACGACAAGGCATTATCTAATAGTTTTGTTGATATTTATATTCAAACGCCGGATGACGAAAAAATATTAAACATTTGGTTATTTTGTAATTCGAGTTTGTTTTTTCTTTACCGTGAAATTTCAGGACGAAAAAATTTAGGCGGGGGGTTATTAAAATCGGAAGCGGCTGATATAAAATTGTTCCCATTGTATTTTCCGATTGCAGATAAAAAAACAATTCGCTTAATAACAAATAAAATGGGAACGCCATGCAATTTAAAAGATAGATTAAAAATACCGATTCAAAAACAAATTGATCATTTGGTTTTTTCTTATTTTGAAATTCCTCCTGATTTACAAACAAAAATCCTAAACGAACTTTTACGATTATTTCATTTCCGTTCTGACAAAACCAAAACTTGTTTAACGGCAGAACAAAATGTCGCTAATTAACGCCGTAATAGCAGAATCTTAATATGAAACTTTACACATTTACGACTCCTGAAATTGCCAAGCATTCCAGTTATCTCAAAATCGGCGAGACTAACGGCGATGTTGAAAAACATTATTCTGCGCACGGAGCGATGTGGGGGCTTCCATCAGATGCAATTTATGCGATAATGAACAGTGTTACGGTGGAAGCGGCGATGTCTGTTCTCCGGCAATATGGAAAACATCAGGACGTTTGGAAAAGTATCGGTCAAAAAATTGCGTTTCACTTAAATGCGAGAACAAAAGGAAATCTCCGAATAGAATTTATCGGCTTCACCCAGGAAGACGGAATTTTAATACACTCCTGTACAAATTCATGAAATAGCAACAAAAAAGGTAACTGTCTATTTTGTATCTATTCAGTAGAGTGTATTATCAGCTCATGTTACACATTGGTTTGATTTAACGCCGTAGGCGTTTTATGTGAATAACCGCCGGTTTCAACCGGCGGAAAAGCACCCCCACGAAACTCAACCCCTTTAGGGGTTGCACTAAAAAATATCGTAATATATCAGTGAAATATTTTTTTTTAACTATTCAG
>JAIROD010000511.1 GCA_031257725.1 Planctomycetaceae bacterium
ATGATCTATTTTATTGCTTCTTGACAAAATGAAAAAAAAGTATAACCTATTTTCATCCTATTTGATAATCCTATCCAAACACAATAAGGAGAAACACAATGCAAACTCCCAGAGAAATAGTAGAATCTTTTATTTCCGATATGATTAAAGTCTATAAAACTCATGTTGACCTTATTAGTGAAGCTGAACATGAAAGTGATACCATAGAAAATGATATTCTCTATTGTAATTTATCGGAACCACCACAAGAATGGCTAGATAGGTGTAGTATTGCCTTATCGAAACATGGTGAAACATTAGATGCTTATAAAAGAGCTCAGGGTGTTGTTGTTGAATCATATTCGATTACTCTTCCGAAAGATTATTTTCTTTCGTCATCATCTCAATGTCAATATATCGGTGATGAGATTATTCGAGAAGAAATAGTAAACAAAAATAAGATTAAAATCTATACAAAAAGTAATTCTGATGGATATAACTATTTTAGGCTCAAAGTATTTACTCTCCAGAAAAAAGACGACAACTGGCAGTTAGTCAAACTAAGACGTATTGATGAAGAAACAGGTAAAGAAGAAGGACTCGAATGGTAACTCATAAACATGATGTTCCTTGATTCTCTGTAGTAACCATAGATTTAAAAACTTGAAAGGTAATTATTATGCAATACAATATTAACAATATTGATTTACGAGGAAAGACGGATTTCAATTTGAGCCGTTGTTCGTCGATTGAACAATTGAAAGAGAATTTTGGTTGTTCATTACCGTAATATGAGGCATTTGCTCTCAAGTACGGAGCCGCAGAAATTGCGAAAATGATTCGGGTTTATGCACCAGATGATATTCTCGAACAGTATGAAGAATTCCGTGAACGGTGGAACACGTATTACCATTGGGGTGACAGTGAATCCGCTCTGGAAGACGATGAGTTACAAGAATGTTTTCCAATTGCTGATACGTTTAACGGTGATGAGTTTATCTTTAAGCCGGGCGACAAGCATGGAATCTATGTTTTGCCACGCGATGAAGATATTGTTTATTACGCAGGACAAGACCTTTCTGATGTCGTTAATTTTGCTATGTTATCAGGAAAATTATTCGATCTGAACGAATATTATAATGGAAATCCACCAACACAACTTTGGATTTCATAAAAAAAGGAATAATATCAGAATTTACCGAAAGTTAACGGCGTGGGCTTGCCCCGCGTTGTTAGGCTTAGCCCCGAAACACGGGGTAAACCCCGTCGTTAACTATTAATTAATAGGCAGAAAATAAAAAATTGAATGATGAGAGATGCCCGCCAAATTATTACCAAATTAAAGAATTTATTAAAAGATGGTTAAACTCGGAATTATTGGAGCAGGGCGGCTTGGTTCGTTTCACGCGGATAAAGCCGCAACCCATAAAGAAATTGAACTCGTTGGAGTGGTTGACCCTTCAGAACATGCACGTAAAAAACTCGCCGAAAAATATCATATCCGTGAATTGAACACCGTTGATGAAATTATTCCGTTGGTTGATGCGGTGGTCATTGCCGCCCCAACCTCATGGCATTGCAAACTCGGTGAACCTTGTTTGAAAAACGGTTTGCATGTTCTCATGGAAAAACCAATGTGTTCTTCATGGGATGATGCTCAAAAATTAGCGGAAATCGCTCGACAAACCGGAGTTGTTTTTCAAATCGGTCATGTCGAAGAATTTAATCCGGCATGGCTCCTCGCCCAAGAGGAACTTCACGAAGTTAAAAACGGTTCTCCCGCTATTGTTGACGCGGTGAGAACCAGCGGGTACACGTTTCGAAGTACAGACATTGGAACCGTGTTTGATATGATGATTCACGACCTTGATCTTGTGCTGTCCCTGATTCCTTCGCCTGTCATTTGGGTTGATGCCGCCGGATTGAACATCCTCAACGGACAACATGAAGATATCGCCGATGCTCGGATTCGGTTTGAAAATGGAACAATTGCCCGTTTTTATTCGTCTCGAACCGATTCAAACGCAAGGCGTAAAATGCGTATTACCTCAATGTCTTGTTCGGTGACTATTGATTTCGGCGCACGAATTGTTAAAAAATATCAACCCGATCAATCGGTTTTAGAGGGACTTTTTAACCCCGAACATATTTCACCCAACATTGCGGAAAAAATAACAACAAATTTTATGGAAGAACATTTCCTGGTAAATGAAATGACAAGCGATACTGTTCCCGCATTGGCGGCTGTTGATGCTTTGGCAAAAGAGATGGAGGATTTTGTCGAATCCATTCAAACCGGTCGGCAACCGCGTGTCTCCGGTCATCGGGCGTTGACCGCAATCGCAGTCGCCGAAACAATAGTCGATTCAATCCGCAAAAAAATACCAATCCCCTTCAATTCAGAAAAACTCAAAGGAAATTAACTGTCGGGCAATTTTTTATTTTGTTTGATTTCAATCAAGATATGTCGATTTTGTGTCTATACTCCTCTTACTTTAAAATTCGATATATGTTTTTTATGCGATTCCTTGTGTTTTTTGTGTAATCCCTGTCTTTTTTGTGTAATCCCTGTGTTCCTCGTGTTTAAAATTGACCGGCATTGGAGTTTTTTTAACCCAAAGATCACAACGTTTTTCACAAAGATCGCAATGTTTTTCACAAAGATTACAACATTTTTCACAAAGATCACAAAGATTTTGGAAATGAAAAACGAATTTTAAAGTGTGAGGAGTTTATCAAAAGGGCATCTCTCATCATTCAATTTTTTATTTTCCGCCGATTATTAGTTAACGACGGGGTTTACCCCGTGTTTTAGGGGTTAAGTCGAACAACGCGGGGCAAGCCCACGCCGTTAACTTGCGGTAAATTTTGAATAATGAGAGATTCCCAGTTAATAGTTAACGACGGGGTTTACCCTGTGTTTTAGGGTTAAGT
>JAIROD010000116.1 GCA_031257725.1 Planctomycetaceae bacterium
TGGACTTCGCGGTAAAGTCCATGGACTGCGCGGAAAAGTCCATTGACTGCGTGGTAAAGTCCATGGACAGCGCGTTAAAGTCCATGGACTGCGCGGTAAAGTCCATGGACTGCGCGGCAAAGTCCATGGACTGCGCGGCAAAATTCATGGACTGCGCGGTAAAGTCCATGGACTGCGCGGCAAAGCGTTTGCTACCAATATGTTGTCCCTAGCGGGACAGAAATACCAATACTCATCGTAATCAAATGATCCCCAAAATAGGAAATAATCAGGAATTTTACATATTTCGTGTTTAAAACGGACAGATACTCATACTGTTAACGGGTAGAAATTGGTTGTTTTATTTGAAACATCTCCAAAGTGGATCATCAAAAGGTAGGCAATGTCTCGCCGAAACATTTTCACTAGAAATTTCTAACTCATCACTGCGCCGTGATATTTTCTGGTTTCCCATGAAATATCACGGCATAACTAGGTAATATCACGGCTTATTTTAAAAACACATCTGTTTTTTACTCGAAATAACCGTATTCTACGATATTTTTGATGTGGCACGAATCTTGCATAAATCATATTAACGGCATTTGCCAAAAACACTAAAATATAAACAAATTATGGGAGACATTACAATGACTATTGAAAAAACACTCACACAAAGAATCGCAAAAAATACATCAAACTCCGCTTCAGATGCCCGAAATATTAAATTGGGTAAAATAATTAAATGGGGGGGGGGGGGGGCCAATACGGAAAATGGGGAAAGCGTTCACTCTTGTTGAACTTCTTGTGGTCATTGCGATTATTGCAGTGTTAATCGCATTGCTGTTACCGGCGGTTCAAGCCGCCCGTGAAGCGGCACGAAGAATGCAATGTTCTAACTGTCACAAACAAGTGAGTCTGGCATTGCACAATTATCACGATGTGAATAGTACATTGCCGGCAATCAATGTGCGGTTAGCTTGGGGGAGCAGTGTTGCTCCTTATTACAGCGGACTTTTTGCTCTTTGCCCTTATATTGAGCAACAAGCACGTTACGAGGGGATCATAAACAATCCGACTCGAATCACACCGGAAAGCACCAACCCATTATTGCAAGGAACAATTCCAGCCTTACTGTGTCCTTCTGATGAAGATTCACTTCGACCAGGAGAAAGTACTACCGCCGGAGGTGGTGTCAGCAACAGCGCACGATCAAATATTGTTCTCAATGTGGGAGACCACTTTGCTTCGAATAACAATCCTACCGCTCCGGCATCAAAAGCGTTTGGAATTTCGCGATCTCCATTTTACCTTGCTAAAACGGCTCTCTACGATAGAATAGGCGGTGAATGGGTCAATGTTTACAAACCTTTTGCAGCAATAACGGATGGTTTGAGTAATACCGTCGGTATTAGCGAAACGCTCGGTTCCACTGCGGAAAAATCCAACGATGCCAAACGGTTTGTTGTTTATCTTGATATTGCAGGATCAAGCGGCGAAGATGTTACTCCTTACACAAAAAGTCCGGCGTTTTGTCGGGACAGTGTTCTTGATTCAGGCAATCGCCGTCAGCTTTTGCAAAGCGTTGTTGATGCGACCAGTGCTAATGTGCATCGAGGACATAATTTTGCTCAGGGCTTTGTTGGTCGCATTGGTTTTACCGCTTCACTACCCCCCAATTCTCCCTCGTGTAATGGACGTTACAGCACAAACCATAATGATAATGCGTTAAACGGTTGGGGGATTTTTTCGGTTACAAGTAATCATCAGGGCGGAGTCAATATTGGTTTGCTTGACGGAAGTGTCCGTTTTATTTCTGATACGGTTAATTCTGGTGATCTAAACGCTGTTGTTGTTTCCTCCGGTTCAAGTCCTTACGGAGTTTGGGGAGCATTAGCAACAATCAATGGTGATGAATCAAACTCTAATTTTTAAGGAGAAAATTATGAAAAATGTTTCTTACTATTTTTCGTTGCAACAACTATTATTGATGATACTGTTGTTAACCGTACTTTTTATCAATGGTTGTGGGAACGAAAGAAAACGTCCCCAAGGAATGCCTAAGTTGTATCGTTGTACTTTACATTTTACACAAGAAGGAGTTCCTTTGGCGGACGCGATTGTCTCACTCCATTCCGTTTCGCAAACATTTTCATGGACATTAGGAGGACGTACCGATGAAAACGGAATGGCTGAAATATTCGCCGATTCTTATTTCAAAGGCGTACCGGAAGGTGATTTCAAAGTTGTTGTTCATAAATCTGAAGTTGTGATTCCTAAGCCGCCGGAAGTACTTCCGCAAAATGAAGAAGAAATTTCAAGAATTTTCAGTAATATCAATCGAAACAGACATGAATACAGTCTTATTGATATTCAATTCACCGATGTAAAAAAGTCGCCGCTGATATTGACGGTCAAAAAGTCGAAACATAATGAAACATTTGAACTTGGTGAAAAAGTTCGTGTTAAAATTTATTAACAATTAACCCAATTTTGTAAAACTTAATTGAATAAAGGAACCTTTTATGAAAAAAAGTATCAAATTTTATTGCCTCACCGTAGTTTTTTCCTTTTTGTTGGTGGTTTATCCGCTTTTAACAAATACCTGCGCTGGGGAACAACAAAAACTAAAACGTCCCAATATTGTATTCATTTACACGGATGATCAATCGTTCAATACGATTGCATCGCTGGGACATCCGATTGTCAAAACACCGAACTTTGACCGGCTTGCTCAAGAAGGAATCGCGTTCACCAACGCTTATAATCAAGGCGGTTGGCATGTGGCGATTTGTGCGGCAAGCCGCGCTATGATCAATTCGGGACGCTTTTTGTGGAACGCCCATAAACGGTTAGATGAAGACCTGCGACCAGAAAGCCGAGGCGGATTGAAACAACCGGAACGAGAATTGGCAAAAATGGAATTATGGTCACAACTCTTGAAAAGCGACGGTTACACAACTTATTTTACGGGAAAATGGCATGTGAGCATACCGGTGAAAGAGTTGTTTGATTATGTCGATCTTGTACGAGGTCCAAGCCCGCCAATGGAACGGTCAATTGCACAATTGTACCAAAGTCGTCCCATTGAGGGTGAAGACGATGTTTGGTCTCCTTTCGATCCGCAATTCAAGGGACATTGGGGCGAAGACGGGAAACATTGGGCGGAATCACTTGCCGATAGCGCAATTGGTTTTATTGATGATGCGTCAAAACGTGATAAACCGTTTTTTATGTATCTTGCATTTAACTCGCCGCATGATCCGCGTCAAGCCCCGAAGGAATATGTCGATCAATATCCCCAAGAAAAAATGGATGTTCCCGCTAATTTTTTGCCGGAAAATCCGTACAAAGATATTATGGGGTGTACCGCTAATCTTCGTGACGAAAAATTCGCACCGTTTCCCCGCACAGAATATGCGGTTCGCATTCATCGTCGTGAGTATTACGCCATTATTTCACATCTTGATACACAAATCGGACGGATTCTCGACGCTTTGGAAAAATCAGGGAAAAAAGAAAACACTTATATTTTTCTTACAGCAGATAATGGTCTTGCCATTGGTGCGCATGGTCTGTTCGGTAAACAAAATTTGTTTGAACACAGTGTGAAAGTACCGTTGTTAGTTGTCGGACCAGGATTGCCGAAAAATCAGCGTATTGCCGAACCGGTTTACCTTCAGGATATTGTACCGACTTCACTTGATGTTGCCGGAATGGAGACACCAAAACATGTTCAGTTCAAATCGCTTATGCCGTTAATTCGTGGTGGTGGTGATGGTGAAAACCAACCGCATTATAAGGCGATTTATGGAGCGTACATGATGTTGCAACGTATGGTGAGGAAAGGTGATTTCAAATTGATCGTGTATCCCGAAAAGAATATCCGGTTGCTATTCGACTTGAAAAACGATCCCGATGAAATCAATAACCTTGCTGACAAACCGGAATATGCGGCAAAGATTCAGGAACTCTTTTACGAATTAATAAAATTGCAAAAAGAAACCGGCGATCCATTGACGTTAAATATGGAAAACTGAATGTCTTATAAAAACAATATTCAGAAAAAGTGGCGGGAATGTTTCATCATAAAATTTCCCGCACCACTTTATGTCGTTCTCCCATAAACACTTATTTTGTAACCGTCTATTTTTATTAACCGGCGGCGGTCTCGAATTTAAACGAAACACACGAAATGTTCATTTTAATGTTGGAAGGCAAACCATTGATTTCAATTTACAACCCTGAAAAAAAATTTGATCGAGTATCTTTGGGCATCTC
>JAIROD010000615.1 GCA_031257725.1 Planctomycetaceae bacterium
AAGGTAATAAGGTTGATTGTAGGGAGTCCTTTGGGCTACTAAGGTTGTTTTGTTTGAAAAATAAGGTGAAAATAAGGTTTGTATAAACTTGCTTTGAAAATTCCACTGATATATTACAATTAATTTGTAATATATCAGTGGAATATTTTTTTTAACTATTCAGTCGTTTACTCCGAATGACCACCCCTAACCCCTCCGAAGGAGGGGAATTATTCCCCTCCTTCGGAGGGGTTAGGGGTGGTAAAAAATAAACTTCAATCTCCGAAAAATTCCACTGATATATTACAAAATAAGATTGATGTCCAAATACCTAAAACTAAACCGGAGGCAATTCGCCTCCGGTTTGATTGTTTGTTGGTCAGTCATCATGGTACCGATTTACCAGTGGTAAACGGGGTAAACCGGATGCCACGCGCGGACATATCGCGGATAAACCGGATAATAGACCGGAGCGTAGATGACCGGACGGTAAACACCGAAAAGCCCCCGACGATACACGATTGGCGGATGACATGGATCGAAATGGGGAACACTGCAATCACAAGGTGTGACCACAGATTCGGTTACGACAGTTGTTTTGGCAGCGGCTTCGTCAGCCGAAGCAACATTAACCGCTGCAAACAACAACAACAACACAACAGACAGGCAAGCAAATGTTTTTGTCATAGTAAACTCCTTGTTAAAAACATTATGGAACAACCCTTTCAGCGATGAGATCATTTCATCTCTGAAAACAACACACTCAATGAAATAACCTAAACAGGTCGTTTTCATCAATTTCATGTCAATTTTATCATCACAACGATCAATGTCAATATACTAGGGAAAGAAGGTAATTTTTTTCGATTGTAGAATATAGAGCGGTTGAATATTAAAATCCGGTTTTGAGGTTGCAGCACGAACACAGGCTCAAGGGTATCTCTAATAATTCAATTTTTTATTTTATGCCTATTAATTAATAGTTAACGACGGGGGTTACCCCGTGTTTTGTGTATAAAAGTCGAACAGCGCGGGGCAAGCCCACACCGTTAACGTTCGGTAAATTCTGAATGATGAGAGATTCCCCAATTAGTTAACGACGAGGTTTAGCCGTGTTTTGGGGTTAAGTCGAACAGCGCGGGGCAAGCCCACGCCGTTAACTTTCGGTAAATTCTGGATTATTGGAGATCCCCCAATTAGTTAACGACGAGGTTTACCCCGTGTTTTGTGTATAAAAGTCGAACAACGCGGGGCAAGCCCACGCCGTTAACTTTCGGTAAATTCTGAATTATTGGAGATTCCCCAATTAGCTAACGACGAGGTTTACCCCGTGTTTTGTGTATAAAAGTCGAACAGCGCGGGGCAAGCCCACACCGTTAACTTTCGGTAAATTCTGAATGATGAGAGATTCCCCAATTAGTTAACGACGAGGTTTACCCCGTGTTTTTTGGTTAAGTCGAACAACGCGGGGCAAGCCCACGCCGTTAACTTTCGGTAAATTCTGAATGATGAGAGATTCCCTAGAGATTCCAATATCCATTCAATCACCTCCCAAAAAATTGAAATTGGGAATTATTCAATTGCGGTTTGCCCCTCTTGAATTTGTCATGGAGATTGGTTAAACTACCTCTACTAATCAAAACCAATGGCGTTGTTTGGTGTTGTTTCCTTTCAATTAAGTTGAACATTTTGAACACTTTGAAATTAAGGAGTCCTTTATGAGTACGGCAATGATTGAGGCTGTAAATTTGACAAAGTATTACGGCGATTTCGCCGCTATCGACAAAGTTTCATTTAATATCAATCGAGGTGAAGTGGTTGCGTTTCTCGGTCCTAATGGGGCGGGAAAAAGTACTTCCATGAAACTGTTGACCGGCTATCTGGCGGCAACATCCGGAACCGCACGAATCGCCGGACATGATATGGCAACCGACCGGATCGCCGGCTCCCAAAAACTCGGTTATTTGCCGGAAAACGGTCCTCTTTATCCCGATATGACCCCACGCTCTTTACTTCGGTTTTTCGGTGAAGCACGCGGTATCGCCCCAAACCAACTTAATGAACGTATCGCCGCAGTAGTCGAACTTTGTGCGTTGAAATCGGTCTATGGTAAACCAATCGGTAAATTATCAAAAGGTTTTCGTCAACGTGTCGGGATGGCGCAGGCTCTGTTACATGAACCGGAAGTCTTGATCCTCGACGAACCCACCGCAGGTTTAGACCCCAATCAAATTCACGATGTTCGTGAAACATTACGGCGCATCGGTAAAGAAAAAACCGTATTACTCTCAACCCATATTTTGCAAGAAGTAGAAGCCGTCGCATCCCGTGTGCTTTTTATCAATGACGGTAAACTCGTTTTTGATGGAACCATTGAAGAATTCCGAAAATCAGACAGCGATCTCGATAAACGTTTCCGCGTTTTAACCCAATCAGTGTAAATGTTATCAATAACCTCATGAACCTCATGAAAGTACTGTTACAAAATCAGCCGGTTGTTGAAGATTCTTATGAGGCGTATTTAAGTTTCAACCGGAATAAACAAATTCATGCGCTGAATGAAACCCGTCAACGTTTTCTCCAAGATTACGCTGCCGATGTTGAAAATGTTGTCGTCGGAAATAAAATTGAAATTGCCCAAAACCTCAAAACAATGGGCTTGTCGTTATCGGATATTTCAAAAGCAACCGGTTTATCTTTGGACGAAATTAACCAATTAAACTAAAACAAAAGATAATATTTCAGTGGAATTTGCTAAAACATATTGAATTGCTGTAATAAACCTTATTTTTACCTTATTTTCAAACAAAACAACCTTAGTAGCCATTGTTCCACAACAAACAAACCTTATTACTTTATTCTATGTCCTCAAAAAATAATAATATAAAAATACAAACAAGTGAGATCATACAATATCCCGATAAGGTTATGTGTTGTTTTGCCTTGTTGCTACTAAGGTTGTTTTGTTTAGAAAATAAGGTTTGGTGAAACGATGACGATACGTTTGGGAAATTCCACTGAAATATTACAAAGCCTTTTAATAATGTTTAATAAGATGATTACTTTTTTACGTTTATTTTTGTTTATTGTATTATCGGTATTGATTTTGGGTTGCAGCAGTAAGGGTTCGGCTGTAACCGGTACGGTTTCTTTCGAAGATGGAACACGTTTAACAACGGGAATGGTCATTTTTGAATCGGGCTCACACGCCTTTTCAGGAAAAATTCAACCCGATGGAGCATTCCGACTCATCGGTACTTCCGTTAAAACAGGAATTCCTGATGGAACTTATGTTGTTACCATTGTGAAAGCGGTGGAAACAGCAACCGACCGCTCCGGTAATCCAACCGCACGCGATTTGATTGATCCTAAATATTCCCAACAAAGTACGTCGGAATTAACATGTACCGTTAAGGGAAAAACAACCTTGAATATAACTGTCTCCAAGCCGAAATCTTAATGTTTTTTCCTATATGTCCAATTTACCATTTTACCTTCAACGTCAAATTTCAATTTTTCCAATCTTTAACTATTTTTTAAGGAGATCACTCATGTACGCAAGACTTTTTAACAATTTGGGGAAACAGGGGGGGGGGGGGGCAACTACGTAAAATCCGTAAAATAGGATTTACTCTCGTAGAACTTCTCGTGGTCATCGCAATCATCGGAGTTTTGATTGCACTCTTGTTGCCCGCTGTGCAGGCTGCCCGTGAATCGGCGCGTCGAATGTCCTGTACGAACCATCTCAAACAAATGGGAACCGCCGTTCACAATTTCATTGACGCACGGCAGGGACTCCCGCCAGCTTACACTGGTACTAACAGTGCCACGCTTTGGCCGCTTCTTTACCCGTATATCGAACAAACTTCACTTTACGATGAAGTTACCAATGCGGAAGATGTTGCCAACAACGGTTCCTACATCAACCGAAAAGGATTCAATGTATTCTTTTCGACTCCATGGTGGAATTCTCTTGAATTACCGCAAAAACAAGCGTTTGGATCGGTACCGATTTACCGTTGTCCGTCGCGTCGTTCCGGCGGTGCACTCTATACTGATGCTTCAGGACATGCCGGACCGCAGATGGATTACGCTTTTCCCATTTACCGCCGGAATTTTCCCATTTACCGCCGGAATTTATCGGCTCAATCTAATCCGAACAATTGGTGGCAGTGGCATGACGGTGCTACCCAAAATGAGCTTTATTACAGTCCGTTTAGACGACCGGTTTGGTCTGTTCACCTAGATTGTAATACATGGAAACCCGCCGACAAAGTCGGTTGGTGGGAAGATGGCACCAGTAATCAGTTGATTTTCGGGGAAGCCCATAAACCTGCGGATGTCTTGGGAAAATGTTTTGAATCAACTGATTTTGATGGTCCCTCATCATCTCCTTGGACAGGTACCCAATGGAATCTTTCGGGCGATTGTTCCTATCTTCTTGCCTCCAGTGGCTGCCGCGAGTTTGCGCCAGCGCGAGTGATGCACGAAACGATTGTTTTAGCCAAAGGCGCGAACGATTGGCTTGAATCAGTGAATGGTCCGGTTTACGACTACGGATTCGGAAGTCATCATCCGGGAGTCTGTAACTTTGCCATCGGCGATGGTTCAACACGAGGTATTACCAATACAGTTGCAGCAGCCATTCTGATTGCACTGACGGACGTATCCGACGGCAAATCTGTTTCATTACCGTAACTTTACATTGTTTCCGCAAAAAACGGAGACAATATAGTGTTACGATTTTTTTTTCTGATTGTTTTTTAAAAAAATATGATTCGTTTTTAAATTTTATTTTTGGAGGTATTCTATGAAAACAACATTTTTTCGATATGGCGGTTTCACGCTTGTGGAACTTCTGGTAGTGATTGCGATTATTGCGTTGTTAATTGCCCTGCTTCTTCCGGCAATTCAAGCGGCACGGGAGGCGGCGCGGCGGATGCAATGTTCCAGTCACCTGAAAAATCTCTCTCTTGCAATGCACAACTACCACGATAAAACGGAAATGCTGCCGTTATATGTGTACATTAAAGGTTGGCGTTTCGATCTTGGTTATCGAAGTTCTGGCGGAGGCGGAGTGAATGCGGGCTGGTTCAACCCTTCGTACCTTCTTCGTATTTTACCGTACATGGAACAATCGGCTCTTTACGATACGTTTGTTTCCGAAGGAGGCGACTTTGGCGAACCGGTCGGCATGAGTTTTGGCGGTCTCAAGTTTCAACGCGGCGAACTTCCGATTACCTTTTGTCCGACTTTCGGCGATGCTTCCGAAGGTGAGATATGGATGCCGCTTCCTACATCAATTGGAGGCGGTAACTGGACACGCTGGCGGACTTGTTATGCGGTGAATATGGGTAAAACAACATACGGAGGTTTGGCAACTCCGGGTGCCGTGTCGGGAGCACCAAACTATGCAGGAAAAGCCGATATGGCACCTTTTGTCGCTCCTAACGAATGTCGCGGTTTGGTCGATCTGACCGATGGAACCAGTAACACGCTGCTTTGGAGTGAAGTTTCACCGACAAAAGCACGAACAGGCACATGTTATTACGGAGATGGACGTTTGGCGGTCGGAGCCGGTTTCACTGCATATTATGTTCCCAATGCCAAAGGTCCCGATTATGTTTATAATGGATCAATGCCTGTTAATTGTTGTGGTCCCGGTCCTAAAAATGGTAAAAATCTGGCAGCGACCAATGTTAATGAATGGGGAATTCGTCAGGTTCATACTGCCCGAAGTCTTCATCCAACTGGTGTTCAGGTTGGACTTTGTGATGGTTCCTGCCGTTTTGTTTCGGAAACCATTACGCTGGAAGTCTGGCAGGCAGCTGCAACCGGCGGAGGAAGTGAAACTCTTACACTACCGTAATCCAACAAAGAGAACACCAATTGTTTCGGAATTTTTTTGAGGGGGGAATGCAACCATCGTAACTATCTATTTTAATTTTTGAAACAGCCCATTTTGACTGTTGTTTACCTATTTTGTAACTATTCAGTAGAATCTTTGTATAACGTAACAGTCTATTTTAATTTTTATTAGTCCTGCAAGGACTATTAAGTAAAATACTTTATTAACCGTATGCTTTAGCATACGGATAAGGCAAACACACCACAAAGTCCCGTAGGGACGACACTTTATTGGATAAATGTATTCGATTACTGTTTGGAAATTTTTAATTGTCTGAACGAAGAGTTTTAAAATCACAATAATCACACATCAATTACCGTTCGGACAACATTTTAAAAGTGTCGTCCCTGCGGGACTTAAGGTGTGGCGGGTTGTTGCCGTAAGTTAAAGCATACGGTTAATAAAGTGTCATCCCTGCGGGATTAGACAATAGAATCATTCAAACCAAATGCAATTTGTACAGGAATGATGAGAAAACTGATTGATTATAAAATAGACGTTACAAATCAAGTCGTACATAGATTTTTCACGCAAGATGATTTTCCGCTTTTGGAAGATTTGCTTTATGAATCTATTTTTCAGCCCGAAGGCGCAGAACCGTTGCCGCGCGACATCATCAAGAAACCGGAAATAGACGCTTATATTCGGGATTTTGGGAAGAAGCAAGGCGATTTCTGTCTGTTTGCCGAATTAAACGGGGAAATTGTCGGCGGCGCGTGGCTGCGTATTTTGAACGGCGAAATCAAGGGTTTCGGCAACATTGATTCCGAAAC
>JAIROD010000660.1 GCA_031257725.1 Planctomycetaceae bacterium
TCGATCAACTCAGAATCCGAAATGTCACCAAAATCTGATCGATTCATAACGGGACAATAACAATCTCATAAAAAAAAAGCAAGACCAAAAAAATCAGGGCGACTGAATAGTTACAAATAAACTTCAATCTCCGAAAAATTCCACTGATATATTACTAAAAATTAAAATAGACAGTTACTATTAGACAGTTGCTGGAACTGCTTTTCCCAATGACGAGTTAATTGATATGTTTTCTTGTTGGGCAAGATGCGGCTTGTTCCGGTGAGATGCGGCGTTTTGCCGGAATGGGAATGGCTTTTTTTCCGCTCAGATAAGAGCCTGTTACAGAACCGCGCTGTTTGACAATCCGTTCCGGTGAACCATGAGCAACCACCTCACCGCCATGTTTGCCTGCTTTGGGACCAAAATCCAACACCAAATCAGCACTCGCAATCACCTCACGGTCATGCTCCACGACAAGAAGGGTGTTGCCAAGATCACGAAGTTTTCGTAATGCTTTAATCAGACGTTGGTTGTCGCGCGGATGCAGTCCGATTGTCGGCTCATCCAACACATAAAGCACACCCACAAGTCCGCTGCCGATTTGCGCCGCCAACCGTATTCGTTGCGTTTCGCCGCCGGAAAGTGTCGGAGCGGAACGTGAAAGCGTTAGGTAATCAAGTCCGACATCCACTAAAAAACGCAACCGATTTTTAATTTCGT
The DNA here is from genome assembly GCA_031257725.1 of Planctomycetaceae bacterium. Lineage (GTDB taxonomy): Bacteria > Planctomycetota > Planctomycetia > Pirellulales > Thermoguttaceae > WRKP01. The sequence goes on from JAIROD010000660.1 coordinate 703, forward strand.
TCAACAAATCGCCGGCAATTTGCCGTTCCGTTTCCTTCGGTTGCCAATGCTCGAATAATTCCAGTAACTTGCCAAGCGGTAAACGGCAAATCTGATCCATCGTGTAACCAATAAACCGCACCGCCGAAACATCATCGCGCAACCGGCTCCCCATACAAACCCCACACTCAACCTCGCTCAGAACTTCGTCCATCTGCCCCCGAAATGAAGGAGCAAGCCGTGTCGCTTCTTCCATCGACGGATAAAGACCTTTGTACTGAAATTGAAAACGGATGGCGGTTGACGAATTGTAGGACGTGTTGGATTCGGGCGTAACCGTTTTTTTCGTACTTTTTTGTGACGCGGCGGGTTGGTTCGGTGTTTTTTGTTCGGAATGTTCCGCTTTCCACTTTCTGTTACCCATTGCCGATTCCACACTAAACCATGTTGCACCGGTTCCATGAAAAATGATACGCCGATGTCTTGCGTCAAGTTGGTCAAACGGAATGTCAAGCGGAATACCTGTCTGTTTGGCAAAAGCGTGAAGCATTGCTTTGGCGATTGGTTTTTGTACATCGGGCAAAAGCAAAACGGCTCCTTCGGCAAGAGTTCGTTTCGGGTCTTTCAGGAATATTGCCGGATTCGCCCCCTGCTGCACTCCAAGCCCTTCACAGTTCGGACACCAACCGAGTGATGAATTCGCGGAAAAATGATGCGGTGTCAAACGTTCAAAACTGCGTCCGCATTTTTCGCACGCTAAATGTTGACTGTGAACCGACCGCTTCCATTTTGGTTCCGGTAACACCGCGTCGGCTTCAATAACATGAACAACTCCCTGTCCAAGAGCAAGTGCCGTTTCCACACTGTCGGTAATTCGTGAACGTTGCGCTGTGGTCAAGGTTGAATGTGATGAAGAATCGGCAACAGAAAATGTTCCCGTTTCATTTTTTAGAACAATCCGGTCAATAATCAATTCAACATCATGTTTCCGGCGGCGGTCGATTTCCGGCGGAGTTTCAAGCGGAAAAGTGTTACCGTTAATTCGTATTCGGTTAAAACCTTCGGAACGCAAGCGTTTCCAGAGATCGTCATAAATCTGTCCCACTTCAACCGCAAGCGGCGCAGCAATTAAAATCCGGCTTTCCGCCGCCGTTTTTACACTTCCCGCTATTTTCGCAACAATCTCATCCAATGTCTGCGTCCCGACAGGAATATCGCATTGCGGACAATACGGAACGCCAAGCCTTGCAAAAAGAACACGCAGATAATCCTGAATTTCCGTAATCGTTCCAACCGTACTGCGCGGAGAATGGGATGCGGCTTTTTGTTCAATGGCAATTGCCGGAGACAAACCTTCAACTTGTTCCACACGCGGTTTTTGTAACTGTCCGATAAATTGACGCGCATAACTCGATAAACTTTCAACATAACGCCGTTGACCTTCGGCATAAACCGTATCCATTGCCAGAGAAGATTTACCGCTGCCGCTCGGTCCGCAACAGATGGTCATTTTATCACGGGGAATTTCAACCGAAATATGTTTGAGATTATGTTCCTCCGCACCGCGTACAATAATAGACTCCGCCGCGTGCGGCACTGAGTTGGAACCGGATTGTTTGGTTTTCGGCAAACCGGAACGTAACGCCTGTTGATTCGTTACGGAAACATTGGAACCGGCGGTCTGATTTTTATTGATATATTTTTTCAGAGCCTGACCGGTGTAGGAATGTTCACATTGAACGAGGTCTTCGGGTGTTCCTGTTGCAACAATATATCCTCCGGCATTGCCGCCTTCGGGACCAAGATCAATAATCCAGTCGGCTGTTTTAATCACATCAAGATTATGTTCCACCACCAACACCGTATTGCCCGTATCAACAAATTCGTGTAAAACGCCAAGCAACATTTTAATGTCCGAAAAATGTAATCCTGTTGTCGGTTCATCAAGGAGATACAATGTTTTTCCGGTACTTTTTTTAACGAGTTCTTTGGCGAGTTTGATTCGTTGCGCTTCACCGCCGGAAAGTGTCGGCGACGGCTGACCAAGTTTCATGTAACCCAAACCAACCCGGCTCAACATTGTCAGGTAATGTTTAATCTTGGGATGATTTTCGAAAAGTTCAAGCGTTTCCTCAACATCCATGTTAAGAATTTGGTCTATTGATTTTCCTTTGTAACGCACGGAAAGTGTTTCGTGATTGAAGCGCCGTCCCTGACAAGCCGGACACGTAACATAAATATCCGCAAGAAAATCCATTTCAAGTTTCTGAGTGCCGCGCCCCTCGCACGCTTCACAACGTCCGCCTTTAACATTAAAACTGAAACGTCCGGGCTGATAACCTTTGAGTTTCGATTCGGGAATTTCCGCAAAAAGTGTACGAATTTCATCGAAAACTTTGATATAGGTTGACGGATTCGAATGAGTTCCGCGTCCGATTGGCGATTGGTCAATGTCGATCATTTTGTCCAATAATTCAAGCCCGTCAATTCGTTTGTGTTTGCCCGGATTGCCCACCCCTCTGTTCAAATCACGATTTAAAGCTTCCACCAAAATATCGTTCACTAATGAGCTCTTGCCGCTCCCGCTCACTCCCGTAACACAAACAAACACCCCAAGCGGAATTTCAACATCAATTTTTTTCAAGTTGTGATGCGATGCCCCGCGAACAATAATCTGATGTTTAACATCAATGTTTCGTCGTTGTTTGGGAACAGGAATTGATTCTTCACCATTCAAATATTTTAACGTTAATGAATCAAACGGTTGAGATAAATGTTGAGATAAATATTGTGAACTACCGTCGGCAGTCGGTGAATCCGATATTTTCAGCGTTTCCGATAATTTTGTTTCCGGCAATTTCGGTTTCTTTGTACTTTTTTTAACAGCCCGACTTTCTTGTTTCAAATAAGAATCAGCGGAGATTGTTACGGAGTTTTTTATTGCTAATTTTCCGTTTTCCATTGCCAATTCGAGTGCGTGTCCGCCGTGAATCCCCGGACCGGGACCGAAATCGACGAGCAGATCGGCGGCACGCATTGTGTCTTCGTCATGCTCAACAACAATAACCGTATTGCCGAGATCGCGCAGTCTTGCGAGTGTTGCAAGAAGCCGATCATTATCGCGCGGATGCAAACCGATTGACGGTTCATCCAAAATGTACAGTACGCCGACCAAACCGCTGCCGATCTGACTTGCCAACCGAATCCGTTGCATTTCACCGCCGGAAAGTGTCGGAGCGGTTCGCCCCAATGTTAAATAGTCAAGACCGACATTCACCAAAAAACCAAGCCTGTTACGAATTTCCTTCAACGCTTCAGAGGCGATCTTTTGACCGGATTCGGAAAGATTCAAACCGGTAAAGAATTTTTGTAATTGGTTGATCGGCAAGTTACAAAGTTGCGGCAAGGTCAATTGAGCCGGCAGACTTTTAGGGATATTTTCACCGTTTTGCGATTTTGAGTTCCCGTTTCCCGTTTTCCATTCTTCATTATTTGTTTCAATTTTGAATGCCCGTGCCTGTTCGTTGAGCCGTTCTCCGCCGCAGAAACCGCATGGAATAACACGCATATATTTTTCCATCGCGAGACGTTGCATTTTACTTTTCGTTTCACGATATTGGGCAAGCATTTTCGGAATAATACCATCGTAGGGGCCTCCCCATTTATGACCGTTTGCCCCGTTTCGCCAAGTGTAGGTAATATGCAAATCGCCGGTTCCCCACAGGATTGCGCGTTGAATTTTGGGATCAAGTTCTTCCCATGCCGTTTCAAGAATTGAGTGCGGCTGCAATTCGTACATTTTTTCGAGCGTTTCCGCAACACCTTGAAAAATATGCCGCCGCCAACGGCCAAGCTCGCGCCATTTGCCAATAGGAACAACACAACCTTGTTGAAACGATTTTGAAGAATCAGGAATCAACAGTTCGGGATCAAACGAATGAATTTCGCCTAAACCGTCGCATTTCGGACACATTCCGCGCGGCGTGTTGAAACTGAACAATTGCGGACTTGGCGGTTCAAAACTGAGACCGCAATCCGTGCAGGCATACTTAGCCGAAAATTGAAAATCGGTAACAGATAATGAAAAACCGGAGGACTCTTCATTCTGTTTTTTTGATTTCTTTACATTTTTCTGTTGCTTAAAATTTTCGGCAACAGAATTTTCCATAACGTTGGCAACCGTTTCACCTGATTTCAATTCTTCTGTAACAATGATATTGCCTTCGCCGACCGCCAAGGCGCGTTCAACCGCTTCGGCGAGCCGGTTTCGTCCGGAGTCGCCGGATTGAGTAATGCGGTCAATAACAACTTCAATATCGTGACGCATTTGGCGGTCAAGTTTCAGATCATCGGTTAATCGTATGATGTTCCCGTCAACTCTTGCACGAATATAACCTTGCCGTAACAGATCGGCGAAGAGGTCTTTAAATTCGCCTTTTTGACTGCGAATGACCGGAGACAAAATGAGTAGCCGCGTTCCCTGGGGAATTGTTTCGATTCGGTCAATAATTTGTTGCCGTGTTTGGGCGGTGATTGGTTTGCCGCATTTCGGACAATAACCGGTACCAACTCTTGCAAAAAGAACACGCAGAAAATCATAAATTTCCGTAATTGTTCCAACCGTGCTTCGAGTATTTTGTCCGCCAGCTTTTTGTGAAATGGAAATGGACGGGCTTAAACCGATAATCTGATCGACGTCCGGTTTGGGTAATTGTCCCAAAAATTGCCGTGCATAACTCGAAAGACTTTCAACATAACGCCGTTGCCCTTCGGCATAAAGCGTGTCAAAAGCAAGCGAACTCTTGCCGGAACCGCTCACTCCCGTAAAACAAATCAATTTGTTACGCGGCAGAACAAGATTAACATTGCATAAATTATGTTCCCGCGCACCTTTGATAATTATATCGGACATTTATTTATTGTTTTGAAAAATTCGGGCAATATTTTTATCGAGAACAACATTAGGAAGTTCTCATCATTCAATTTTTGTATCTATTCAGTAGATTGGTGATTCGATGGCAGGCAACCTTTGAATCGCCTACCTGATGAGTATTTCCTGATAATACACTCTACTGAATAAATACAAAAAATATTTCACTGATATATTACGAGAAATCAATTTCAGCCGAGATTAAAACGAATAGGCGGTTTTTAACGCATGGCGAACAACGGACGTGATTTGTTTCCGGCTACACGGTTTGGACAAAACGGAAAAAGCAAGAAGTTCTTCCGCTGCTTTAACAATCATTTCGTCCAATGCCGCCGACAAAAGGATGCAAGGGAGTTGGGGTTTAATTTCGTGAACCAGCCGAATCGTTTCAAGTCCGTCAATACACGGCATGTGCATATCAAGCAACACCACATGAACCGGTTCTGTTTTGACAATCTCAAAGGCTTTCAAACCATCTTCCGCCAAAAAAGTCCGAAATCCCTCCGGCTCCAGAACATCACGCAATGTCTCACGGAAACCGGCATCATCATCCGTAATTAAAAGGGTTGGAGAAAACATCGCTGAAAATGAAGAATTGTAGCAATTAAAAAAATTTTAATGAATATTCCTCAGTAAAAGCAAACTTGAAAAAGCATACTCAAAAACGCATTAACCGTCAACACCAATATTGGGTCTGGCAATCTCAAAAAATTAATTTTATTCCACTTCAGGCAATTTTATTCGATTTCCGTCGATCTTACCTCGACTATTTATCGTTGCATCTTTCCCTCATTTTATAATAAATTTACCGATAAAAACAATTATGCAGTCGTTTTCTCTCACACAATTTTGTGAAAATGTATTGTTTAGGAATTTTTGGGCATTTTCATAACCTACATTACAGCATAACGGCAAGCAATCGACCGCAGGAGAATAAACCTTTATTTTCGAGTTTTTCGCAACCGCAATCACCTTTGGCGGCAACCACGCAGAGAACCCAACCCATTTAACCGTTTTCAACTATTATTCCGATGGGCATCCTTAAACAATTTTACCGTAGTGTATTGCGTAATAGTTCTTTGCTCCTGTCTTACAATGACGTTGAAAGACTTCCGAAATTGGAGATTGAATCCCATTTATCGACTGCAACGTATGGCGATTTTACCTTAACCGACGCTGTGCGTCCTTCGTTTGATCTTCGCATTATTCCGGAACAAGGTTATAAGCATGATTATTATCATGACGATTTGATCCAAACTTCAATTCCAGTTCTGATTGTGTCGGTTTCTGTAGAACAACTTTTTGATACATTTCTTGATCTTCTTGATCCGTTAGGCGACACGGTTGATGTGGTTCTGGAAACGAGCCATCAACGAGCCGGAGGTTATCACACCGACCTTTATCGGGAAGAAATTGATCTTCCGATTCTAAAAAGTTTTCTGTATGATTTTGAAGAGATGCTGTTGAATGACGGTTGCACCGGAATTGCCGTACTGAACCCGTCCATTCCGGTTGAAGTTCAGTTTGATGAACATAAAATGTTAATTGTTTACGCTGAAAATTTTCGGAAATTTGAATCTATTCTGAAAAAACATCATGTCCCCAAAAAAGAAACAATGCGTTTTTTAACAGAGGCGGAACATATCCATTCGACACGCGATGAATATTTACGACGTTTCAACGAACTTCAGATTACACTCGGAATTGATGAAGAATGTCCGGTAATACTTTAAGAAAGGGTAATATATCTGTGGAATATTTTTTTTAACTAGTCAGTCATTTCCTCCGAATGACCACCCCTAGCCCCTCCGAAGGAGGGGAATTATTCCCCCCCTTCGGAGGGGCAGGGGTGGTAAAAAATAAACTTCAATCTCCGAAAAATTCCACTGATATATTACTTTAAAATTCCACTGATATATTACTTTACTTGAACCCTTGAACCATTTTAGGATGTCTTACTATGTTGTATCAAATAACTCGTTTGTTTTTGTTTGTTTTGATTTTGAGTTACGCTGTTTTGGCATCCTCAATTTCGTTTGCCTACACAACCTATCAGGCAACAGAAGGTTCTCTAAAATTGTATTTCGGTGAACCCGGAAAAATAGTGAAAAGCGAAACAATTACCGAAATAGATAAGCCGTTGACGATTAAAGCAACTTTCGAAAATTCATCGGATTTGCCGATTGCGCTTAAATTGCATTTCCGAACTATTGAAACAATTGAATTTTTCGGCATTGAACCAACTGAAACGGATTCTGTTTCACAATCGTTGGAACTTCCCGCTAAAAGTACGAAAACCACCGAAGTAAAAATTGTTGCCCGACCGGAAACTTATCCCGCACACTATCCCGTACATCTTGATGTTGAATTTACCGCAAAAGGCGAAACAAAAAAAACGAACATTGTCTTGATTATTGAAACCAAAGTTGCCGTTGCCGGAACTCCGAAAAATCCTGAACTCGGTCGGATTATTACCGATACGGAAAAATTACCGCTCAATATTTTACCGGAACGCGGCGGTTTGTTTTTGCCGAAGTTGGATACTTATCGCGGCGTTTGGAATTACGATAATAAACCGTTGCAAATATTGCCCGTTGGATTTACCGGAAGCAGTCGGGAAACCGGAGTTAATATTAACCGTCACGATATTAAGTCGCGGCAAAGTATTAACATGCACCCGCCCTATCGGGGCGGTATCGGTAACGCCGGAGTGGAATACCGAATTGCTCTTCCCGAAATAAAACCGATTACGTTATCATTTTTCAGTGCCGTCCGTCATATCGTTCCGCCGGAAACGCCAAGCGACGGCGTAACATTTCGTGTTCTGGTCAATAACGAAAAAGTGTACGAAAAACATAACGCCGAAACCGATTGGGGCGAAAACGAAGTTGATCTGACTTCATTTGCCGGAAAAGAAATCGTGTTACGCCTTGAAAGCGATCCGGGAACAAAACGTAACACGAATTGCGATTCTTGTTTTTGGGGCGACGTCCTGCTTTTTTCGGGAGAAAAACCGCCCGTTTTGACATTAGAGGAAAAACAAAAATTGTTTGCGGAAAATCTCGCCGCCCTCAAAACCGGTCAACCGGAATCAGATAAAACGAAAGTCTTCAAACTGGAAGGCGGACTGATTGGAGCGGTAACTTTCGGTTACAACGGTTTCGCAGACGGTGTTATCGGAGTTGGAAATGCGGAAAAACAAGTTCAGTTTGACGGTTTGCGGGTTTCGTGCAAAGGTCAACCGCTTGGTTTTAATCCTACCTCTATTAACGCCGGTTCGTGGATTTCTAAAAAGGTACAAAATCCCAATAGTCCGCCGAAACCGCAAACAAAAAATGTACAAAAACTACACAATAGTTTAACAGAAAATCAATGGGCGCAAGACCTCGAAATAAACGGTCAATATGAAACATTGTTTTTTACGCTGAATCGAAACGGTGCGGCGTTACAATTTTCGATTTTTTCTTCGTCGGTTGATTTGATTGACCGGATTGAATTCGGCGCGGCAACACATCACGCCAACCATGTTTATTATGGTCACGGTTATTGTATTACAGAACCGAAAGCATTCACCGCGAATGCCGGAGGACATAATTTGTCAACATCTCATGTCGGCATGGATTTTGAGAACGGTATTTCCGTTTTGCAGGCAAGCAGTTTTCCGCCGGATGCGTTTATTGTTGATCCTGAAAAGAAAAAATATACGTTGAGTGTTCATCCGGCGACAACGATTACGTTGTTACCCGGTTTGGAAGGGGCGTTGGATTGCGCTGTCCGGTATCGTCCGATTTGCGATAAAACTCCATCGTCCGGTTTCAAAACCAAAGCAGGACGATTTGTGTTCGATATTTGGGGCGGACAATATAAACAGCATACTGAAACAATTAAAAACGCTGTTCGGTATGGTTTGACCGATTCGCTGTTTATTGTGCATAATTGGCAACGTTGGGGTTACGATAACAGGTTGCCGGATATTTTCCCGCCGAACCCGCGATTGGGAACATTGGAAGATATGCAGGAAACGTTAAAAATCTGCAACGAAAACGGTATCCAATATGGGGTTCACGATAATTACATTGATTTTTATCCTGATGCGGAAGAGTATAGTTTCGACGTAACAACATTTCATGAAAACGGTCAACCTCGAAAAGCGTGGAACAATTACGGGATTGAAGCGCAGAGTTATCAATTTCGTCCTGATAAAGTTCAAAAGTTTCTGGAACGTAATCTCAATCTTTTGACGGCGAATCTTCCAATGTCCACATACTTTGTTGATGTATTCACGTCCATTCCTCCAATTGATTTTTATGATCGGGACGGCAATTTTCATAGCCGTACCGAAACACAAGCCGCATGGCATAAAGCGTTTGATACGATTCGCGACCGGCTTTCAAAAGCGAACAAAAATTTCCCAAGCGCAACAACTTCCAGCGAAGCCGGAATGGATTCGCTTATCGGTCATCTCGACGGAGCGGATTGTCAATTTATGTTCCTTTCACCGGAATCAGGAGAATTTCGTATTCCTATCACATGTCAGGAATGGTCGCGTGTTCCTTGGTTTGACGCGGTTCATCACAATACTTTTTCGTTGCACGGCGTTGGTTATAGTAATCGTTACGAAGCGCAGCGCGGCAGAAATTTGCACGGAATTGAAAGCGATGATTATATTTCGTCTGAAATATTAACCGGTCATGCTTTAATGGCTGATTGGGGCAGCGAAAAACGCGGGGCGGTACGAAAATACTGGCTTGCACAGGATTTGATTCGTCATCTTGCTGATAAACATATTACTAAAGTTGAATTTTCGGACAATAATATTCATCGGCAAATTATCACATGGAATGACGGAATAACGATTTTTATTAATTTTGATAACAATGATTGGGATATTACGTCTTCTGTTGAAAAATTGCGGGTTCCGTCAAAAATACCTATTATCATTCCACAATTTGGTTTCTTTTCAGTTCAAACATCAAATTTCCGTACAAATTGGTCTGGAATAACAAAAATAGGAAATCAAATTGCCGAAATATCCGATTACCTCAAGAATGGCAAAAATATACTTTACGTCAATGCCCGACAAAAAAACGTAGCGAATATTCTGCCGGTAACACCGACATTAAATTCGTTCAAATATCTTGGCGGGAATAAATTTTCCGCTGATTTTGCGTGGAATATTAAGGGTAAGATTAATATTGATAAAGACCTTTGTATTTTTGTTCACTGTACGGAAAAACGAATGAATTGGCATCAGAAATTGAAAGAAGCGGTTTTAGGCGGCAATTTTCCAAAAACTCCGACATCACAATGGAAAGAAGATAAAATTGTTTCAGATTATTCGGCGATGACTATTCCCGACCATCTTCCGGCCGGACGATATTATTTTGTTGTTGGATTGTATGATCAGAAGGGGGACGGTAAACGTTCCAAATTGTCAGGATTCGATACCGGCAGCGACCGTTACGCAATTGGTTGGCTGAATGTCGAACGAAAAAACGCAGACAACAGCGTTTCAAATATTTCGATGGAACCGTTTGAATGGAAAGACGAAAAATTATTTGAACGTTTATTACCGGCAGCCGAACCGGTCGATTTCGGAATTGTCAAAACGAAGGGAGCATTGCGTATCGAAATCGATTACAGTAAAGAAATCGCAACCGTAACACCGCTTCCCGATGAACCGGCAACAAAATTATCGCTGAAATTACCGAAAAGTGTCCAAAGCGTCAAGGCATTCGATGCGGACGGAAATGAATTACGCAACGTTTTGTTCCGAAACGAAGATACAACCCTGAAATTTACAACGCAGGAAAACGAATTTTCGTATCAAATTACATGGTGATTCAGTCGTAACTATCTATTTTAATTTTTTTTAGTCCTGCAAGGACGACACTTTATTAACCGTATGCTTTAGCTTACGGTAGGGCAAACGCAACACGAAGTCCCGCAGGGACGACTATTGGTAAATGGAGTAAACCCTTATCCGGTTCATCGTGCCGTGAATTTTTGTAATGTTCCCTAAGGAACACCGGCGGCTTCGATGTTATTTTTCGAGATTCCGTTCGCTTTTGCCGAGCAAACGGAATCACCAACTCAACCCATTGAAAGGAAAACAGTTATGTCAAAAATCAAAGGAACTCAGACGGAAAAAAATCTGTTAAAAGCGTTTGCCGGAGAATCTCAGGCAAGAAACCGTTACACTTTTTTCTCCGCCAAAGCATCGGAAGAGGGATATGAACATATTGCTCATATCTTTTTGGAAACCGCAGAGCAGGAAAAAGTTCATGCTCTTCAGTTTTTCAAATATCTTGATGGCGGCGGACCTCTTGAAATTACTGCAAGTTATCCGGCGGGATCAATTTTGACCACAGAAAAAAATCTCGAAGAAGCCGCCGCCGGTGAACTTGAGGAATGGTCGATCCTCTATCCTGAATTTGCCAAAATCGCAAAGGAAGAAGGATTTACCGATGTTGCAAAAACATTCAATGCAATTAGCGTTTCTGAAAAGCAGCATGAAAAACGTTACCGCGCTTTTCTGGAACATTTGACAGCGGGCGATCTTTTCAAACGTGAAGGAGTTGTTTGGCGTTGTCGGCATTGCGGTTTTGTCAGCAACACTCCAAGTGCGCCTGGTGTTTGTCCCGCGTGCAGAATGCCGCAGGCATGGTTCGAAATCCTCGCCGAAAATTGGTAAAAAACAAATTGATAAAAATATTACAAATATTAAAAAACCGGTCAAAAAAGATTGGTTAGGAAATACGAGATGCCTGTATTGATAGAAAAACCGGTATGTTTTCAGGATGCGGCGGTGCGTGGGGAAGAGATTAAAGAATTTATTGGTCGAATCAGTACGGGAACGGAGTTATTAAGTATTGGATTACTGACGTTTCCTGAAGGCTGGTCGGAACCGCCGCAATGTCCGGAATTTGATGAGTACACTGTTGTCCTTGAAGGAAATTTGTACGTTGATACGGAATCCGCCGGGACGTTGGTTGTTCATGCCGGTTGTGGAATCCTGACTCCTCGTGGTGAACGGATTCAGTACCGAACACCTGAACCGAATGGAGCAAAATATGTTGCGGTATGTTTTCCGGCGTTCACTCCCGAACAAACTCACCGCTGTCAAACCGGAATTGAACTACCGAAAACAGATCAACCGCAATGGAATCCGCAAAGCCGGATTGTGATGTGTTGCCGTCCAACCTACTTGCAAGGAACCGGACACGTTCTGAAACAAGTTGAAGAATATTTTGGATATCTGAACAATAATTCGCAAACCGTTAGTATTGTTCGGGTTCGATCCCGTCAAGGTTGTGAGGAAAAGTTTCTGAATATCGATTACGACAATTATTATATTGTACTGAACGGCGAGTTACACTTTTATGTTGAACCCCAACATGTTGAACATTGTCAAGTTGAACAATCCGGTGAATGGATGAAAGCGGTTGTTGGTCAGGCGGTTATTGTACGGCGCGGTGAAAATGTTCATTGTGTTACGCCGACTCCTGCCGGCGCGGAATACATCATGGTTAGTCATCCTCCCTATGATCGGGATTACAACAACTTTTGTTCCGAAGACAACAACTATATTATCGCAACTGATAAAGAACCTATTCCGTTTACCCGATTCGTATCGCCTTAACCAAAACCATTGAACCAATACCGTAACATCAAGAAAATGCCGGTTAATTTTTGAAATTCTATTTATGTTCACCGTTTTTTTAATTACATTTTTTATTGCGTTTCTTTTGAGTGCGGCAACATGCCGGCAGATTCGGTATTTTGCTCCATACTGGGGACTTGTTGACCATCCCGGTGAACGGAAAATTCATACAGAACCAATTCCAACCGGCGGCGGTTTAGGAATTGGAATGAGCGTTTTCATGACCTTTGTTCTTGGTCAACTTTGTCTCTTGCTTTTAACGCACTTCGAAACGTTACGTTTATTATTGCCGGCAACAGTTACGGTTCATTTTGACGGCGTGATTTATCGAAACGGTCAACTCTGGACATTGCTCGGACTTGGCGGTATCTTGCTTATTCTTGGTACATTGGATGACCGTTTCAATTTGAATTGGTTGTTCCGGCTTGGAGTTCAATTTTTTGTAGCAATTATTGCCGTTTATCATGGTTGGCGGTTAACCGCTTTTATTGATACGCCTATTCTCACCAATATTCTGAGTGTGATCTGGATTGTCGGACTGATCAATTCGTTCAACATGCTGGACAATATGAATGGACTTTCTGCGGGAACGGCGGTAATTTGCGGTTTGTTTCTTGCGGCGGTCATGTTTATCACGCCGAATCCGTTATCGCAACAACCGCAATTTTTTGTTGCGGGTTTTCTGTTTATTCTGACCGGAGGCATTGCCGGTTTTTTAATGTACAACAATCCGTTTCACGCTTCAATATTTATGGGAAACGGCGGTGCCTATTTTATTGGTTTTCTTTTGGCGGTAACAACATTAACCGCTACTTTTTCCGGTTATGACGGTAATGTTCAAACGGTTTACGTTCCCTTGTTGATTTTTGCTGTTCCGGTTTATGATACGACAACTGTTGTTCTGATCCGAATTCGCAACAAAAAAAGTCCGTTTACCGGCGACCAAAACCATTTTTCACATCGGCTTGTCGATCTTGGATTTTCAAAGCCCCAAGCAGTTTTAATGGTCTATCTGACAACAACCATTTGCTGTCTTGGCTCATTATTATTGTATCAAGTCAATTTTCTCGGCGCGACCTTAATTTTTTTACAGACATTTCTCCTTTTGTTCCTTATTAGTATGATGGAACATGCCGGAAGAAAAAATTGAATCGGGTAAATGTCTATTTTAAACGCGAAAAGTCGCGAAAAAAATAATATTCACACCGTTTGCAATATTTCAGTCGAATTTGCGAAAACATCTTGTTATTGTTTCAACCTTATTTTCTAACAAAACGATGACCATACGTTTGGGCAAATTCCACTGAAATATGACCACTCTTTTATTCTCTCTCGCGAAATTTTCGCGTTAAAAAGGTTAAAATAAAATAGACAGTTACAATTCAATCTATTCCCTTGGGATTGGGACCATATTGATTGTTACCCGATTGACTGTCGAGACAACATAAAAGAAACAAAATAACGGCACCACAAGGAATCAATATCAGAAGAATAAACAAAGAACTCAAACCCAGATCGTGAAGACGACGTGCCATAATATTAATAGAAGGTAACAATATGAGACACAGGAAAATAATATAAGCAAACATACAAAGTCCTCCTGTTACAATAACTAATCTCCATATTCCTTCTCCCCCAGATGCATTATCTAATGCTGCACCAGTCGTCATGAGGATGAGCGCAGTTATAAAGAGAAAGGACGAAATTAGAAAGTTAATGAGATTGAACATCCAAAATTCTTTTCGTCTTGCTCTGCCTTTCTCGAGCCTATATTTTTGGGTCATAATATCTCTCCACCTGATACCGAGCATATTGGCATCGAAGTAATTTTCTTGTTCTGGTATTGGATTGGGACCATATTGATTATCACCTTCCTGACTACCAATAAGACTTATTATCAACATAAATAATCCACTTGCCAATGTAAATAATCCGTCTATTAACACAAATAATCCGCCCATCAGTGCCAATAATCCGCTAAGAGGAGGAACAAACATCAGAAGAGCGGGCCAGGCACTACAACCAATATCGTGAAGACGCCGTCCAAAAAGGCAGATGGTAGGCAAAAATGTTACAAGACTAAAAAAGAGACCAACCAGTACAAAAAGTCCACTTACTTCTGTCATCTCTTCCCCTGCCGCAATGAAGCATCCGCCAATTAGCATAGGAATGATTATTAACAGAAAATTGACGCAAAAGAACATCCAAAGTTCTTTTCGTCTTGCTCTGCCTTTTATGAGACAATATTTTTTTGTCATAATATCTCTCCACCTGATACCAAGTGTATTGGCATCGAAATATTTATTTCCATTTTTGGGTTCATCTGGTAGATGTGTCTGGTCAAAATACGGCGGAACATTTGTTCGCTGACGTTTGAGAATGTTGACCTGATCGCAAAGGTATGTTGAACAACCTTTATTTTCCTGCCAACAATCTTCGTGAAATGTTTCCTTACACGACGGGCATACTATTTTTACTTCATCGGCTTCAACGGATATTCCGCAAGCCGGACAGGTTGGATTTTCCGAATCGAAATTCATTGTATTGGATAGTAAGGTTAGGGAGTGAATGTTTTGGGTTCCGAATACAAACTACAGAAACCAATATTACAACTATTTTAATAAAACTGTTGGATTTGACAAGGGAGTAAAAATGTAACTGTCTATTTTAATTTTTTATTAGTCCTGCAAGGACTATTAAGTAAAATACTTTATTAACCGTATGCTTTAGCTTACGGTCAGGCAAACGCAACACGAAGTCCCGCAGGGACGACACATTATTGTGCGAGTCTATTTGATTAGTAACTGTCTATTTTATTTCCGCAATTAAAAATAATGAAATGATTATTTTTTACCTAAATTCAGTAATGTTCCTCCGCCCTGAAAGGGCAATATAGGCTAGCCCGCCGCATCGCGGCGG
>JAIROD010000673.1 GCA_031257725.1 Planctomycetaceae bacterium
GATCTTGTTGGTAATCTGGCAAAAACAACAACAGAAACCGGTCAAGCCAACTTAGTAGCAACGTATGAGTACGATAATATGAATCGGCTCACAAAATTAACGAATTTTGTTGACAAAAATAATAATGGCAGTATAGACACCGATGAACTTGTTTCAAAATTCGGATATACGCTTGATTCACAAGGACGCAAGGTTCATGCGGATGAAACATTTAATGTGTCTGGTGCCGAAAAAACAAGCAAGATTGACTGGACGTATGACAATGCCGGTCGATTAATTCGGGAAGTATTTGATCACTATGACGACACGTTGGATCAAACGCAGGAATGGGAATATGATCTTGTTGGTAATAGATTATCACAAAAATTGGACAAAGGTAATGACAATATCTGGGAAGCATTCACAACATACGAATATGATGTCAATGATCGGCTCCTAACTGAAATCTTTGATGATTTGACAGATACCAATAAAGACCGTCTTACCGAGTATGGTTATGATCATACACAACAAACCTATAAATCTGTTTCGGAAAACGGTACTAAACTGAATGAGACGACATTCGAGTACGATGTACAGGGGAGAATGGCGATTGTAACGATTGTAACATTTGACGAAAATGGAACGGCAACAAGGATTGAGCGTATTTCTTACGGTTATAATACTGACGGAATTAGAGTCTCAGCACTACATGAAATTGATGCAGATGCAGATGGTGATTTCGAGACATCGAAATTAACGGAATATTTGAATGATTCGTTAAATATTACCGGATACTCACAAGTCATAAAACAGACAGAAACCGACCTACAAACCGGTGATCAAGCGAACATAACATATATTATCGGACGTAACAGAATCGCCCAAATCACCGTTAAAGATAATACAGAACAAGAGTTATACTTCACCTTCGACGGTCATGGAAGCACCAGAGTCTTAACCGATCTTGCCGGTGCCATCCTTGAACTCTATAATTTCGACGCTTACGGTAACGCCATTGATTTCGCCCCATCTGTTGCGCTAACTGAATTTCTATACAGCGGTGAATAATTCGATTCAAAAATCGGACAACAATATTTACGTGCAAGATATTATGATCCGGTAACCGGAAGATTCAATCGACTTGACCCGTTCTTTGGAAATCTGAATGACCCGAAATCGTTACATAAATATCTATACACTCATGTTGATCCAGTCAATAATATTGATCCTACAGGAAATATGTCTCTTGGTGGAGCAATGATGGCAGGAGCAATTGCGGGGGGGATTGCTGGTATGAGTATAGGAGGGATTTATGGTGCTGTGACCAAAGGAACGGTTATTGGTACTCTAAAATATGCTGCGCTTGGCGGAATCACTGGTGCCGCTATTGGAGCAGCGTTGGCAGGAACTGTCTGGGTCAGTGCTTACGGAGGTTCGTCTGTGTTAACTAATGTACTTAAACTCGGTTACAAAGATTTTTTGAAAAAAATGGGGGGAAGGCATCTTGGTTCATACGTTTTTTTTGGAACGGGATTTGCACTGGGCGGAGTTGCTGGATATTTTGACAACGATATACAAACTTGGGAGGGACATGAGAAACCTGATAATACATTAGGAAAAATGTGGGATCATGGAGTAGATGGAATTTTGCTGAATACATCCATCTATGCGATGTTAAGATCATGTACCATTGTTGCTGCCGCCAGACTTGGTGAAGTACAACGTCTTTTAACTGCTAATGGGGCACAACTCATAAAAGTCAAAGATTTAATTAGACAAGGTGTAAATGGTCTTAATCGACCAAAGTATGTTAGTATGGATAAATTGAGAATTATTTCAAATAGTGCAAAAGGAGTAACCACATGGACTACAGCATTTTTATTAGGATTTACACTCGGTTATGAAACAGGTATTTGTGTTTCGGAGATAGTTAATAATCTTACAGATTGATATTATTGGGGACATTGGGCTATTTGTTGCGATTAAATCGGGTAATATTTTATCTTGTCATACAGAGATAGAGAACCAAAGAAATTGATGTATCCCTCCCTTGAAATTATTCCTACTTCTACCGCAATAACAATCCAGCTACAATATATTAGTCCTAAATTCTAAAAATTATTAGTATTTTGAGAATAACAAGGGCTCTTCGTAAAACTAACCATATCAATAGTTGATAAAAATACAAGGTTCTATACTCATTACACTTAAGTTTTCATTTTTTTGTTTCAAATTGTATTAAAATTGATAAAATTCGCTATAATGCTTTTTAATACAATTAGTTATGGGATTTACAAAAGTTCTTTCAATAATATGAGCGAGATGTTTTATAATGAAATGATGTTCCTCGCATCATGCAAAATTCCTTCTTCATACCTAAAACTTGTAAGTGCAATTCGAAAGCAACTCATAAGATGGTATGAACTAGACGAATCATTCATTACGACAGAAACAACAAGTATTGATTTCGTTCGCAAAGCAGGGTTCCGCAATTTTTTTTGGTTTAGGTTACTAAACTGGAATATAGTTGACTTTGTTCAGGAATTGGAAGATGAATTGGAAATAGAATTATATCGCGACAATGATTTTCCTGACTTGTTTTCATCTGCTTTTTCCAAAAAATGTAAAAAAAAAGGAGTGTCACCAACTATTGGTTATTGGATGGAGTCAATTGTTAGTTACTTAATGGAAACAGATGCGCTTGTCCAATAATGTTCTAACTGAACTTTTGCAAATTGGCATAATGTGGTATAATCTAGCGGTCTTGTGGTGAATTTCGTTTGCACTTTTATTATTTTTTTTATTACGTTAATTGGTAAGGAACACGATAGGTACGCTCATTAGTCCACCTTCCCTTGTTCGCCAAGCGATGTCCGATATTTATTAACGATATTTTTATGAGCAATTTCCAACATCAGCATTGTGCCACTTATCCTACTATCTTACAGAACTACAATTACAAGTAAACCAACTTCGACTGAAAGTAACAAAAGAATTGCTGTAACTATTCAGTCGCTAAAATACAAGATATAGTGTTAGTTTAAGAATTTAGACACAACATATAGTAACGACAGGGCGAAAAGAATTGCCAGGTAGACAAATTTGTAACTGTCTATTTTAAAAATTGGTCTTTTTTATTTTTTGGTTAATTGCTATACTTTTGTCGTTATGTTTACTAGTTTACTTCCCCATGATTTTTTTTGTTTTTCGGGTAGTCATTCTTCCGAATGTTCCCACGCTGCCGAGACGATTCGTCAGTTACTTGAGGAGAATGAATCGCTCAAGAACTGTGTTGACGAGTTGAATCAGCGTAATGACGAGTTGAATCAATGTAATGACGAGTTGAAACAGCGTAATGACGAATTGAATCAGTGTGTTGACGAATTGAATCATCGAGTTGACGAGTTGAATCAATGTAATGACGCGTTGAATCGCCGTAATTTGGAGTTGGAATC
>JAIROD010000072.1 GCA_031257725.1 Planctomycetaceae bacterium
GCCTGCGTCCGCTTCACCAAACAAAACAAATGATAACTGATTACAAACCGCTGTCAATCACCCGTTCAACAAAATTGCAGCGTTACGATATAACCTTATTAATGCCAATTTTCTCTCCAAGAAAACCAGTCCACCTCATCTGCTTGTCCGGTGGATAGAGGGGTAAGGAGGCGGAACGACAGAGTCGCTGCGCCCCTTGCCTACTCGATTGTTTAAAATAGACTGTTACGTGCGACACTATCAACTATCAACTATCAACTATCGCCTACCTTTGATAAACAAAATAATGTGGTCTGAACTATGATTTTTTGTGATTGATATGATTAGGATGATTTTTTAATCATTAATTCACGTTTTTCAAAATCATAGTAATCACAAAATCAAATAAATCATAGTTCAGACAACAGTTTTCTACCAAGATGTCGTCCGACGGAAAATTCAGGAACACAACCAAACCACTGAAGAGATACAATTTGACAACCGGCTGGGGAACGCTGGGGAAAATGGTATTACGTTTATTCTGTATGTTTTTGTTTTATTATTTCTGCGGCGATCATTTTACAAGTTTTTTGTAATGTGCCGATTGCTCTTGCACGGACAAACCGGAGACCGGTTTCGTAACAGATATTTCCGATTTCCCAATCGAGATCGTTGACTGTTTCCATATTTTCACAAAAAAAACCGATTGGCAAAACGATAATTGTCCGATATTGTCCGGTTGCTGCAATTTCACGAATCCGATCTTTAATATCCGGTGCGAGCCAATCTTCCGCCGTGCCGCTCCGACTTTGGAAAACAAGTTCCCAAGTCAATAACGGTATGTTTAATGACGCTATGTAACTTTTTTCAATCACCAACCGACAGGCTTGACGAAGTTGAGTTACATAATTAGAACAGGCGGTATCCGAGTTCGGAATACTGTGAGCGGAAAACAGGACAAGAACGGAATGTTCCGATTTATAATCTTGACTATTATCGGAAACAATTCGGGCAAGAGCTTCGAGCAGGCAATCCGTTTGGGCTTCAATAAACATGGGATGGTCAAATGTCAACGGTAACTTTTCAAAAATCGGAGCGGCAGAACCGATTTTTTGACAGGCGGTTTCGAGAGCGTTGTTATAACGTTTATTGCTGGTTCCCGAATCAAACATTGATGTTGCAAACCAAATTGCCTGTTTAATTCCGTCTTCCGCCATTTGGGCTATTGTGTTTTCGAGCAATGGATGCCAGAACAAATTGCCCCAATAAATGCGGAGAGCAATAGGATACGGTTCGGTTTCTTGAAGGATTCCGGTAACGAGGTTGCGACATTCTTTGTTGAGCGGACTCAATTGTCCGGTTCGACGCGCCTGCTCATAATATTTTTCAGAAGCAACGGTTATTCGATCCTGTAAAATTTTAGAATCCGTTTTGCCTGCCAAAAGATGATGAAGGAAAGGAATCACTTCCTCCTTTTCTTCAGGCGCACCGTAAGAAATCAATAAAAAAGTTTTGGAAATCATGAGTCAAATTGGAACGGGCAACCATAATAGGGCATCTCTCATCATTCAATTGGGCATCTCTAATAATTCAATTTTTTATTTTCTGCCCATTAATTAATAAATTAATAGTTAACGACGGGGTTTACCCCGTGTTTTAGGGTTAAGCCGAACAACGCGGGGCAAGCCCGCGCCGTTAACTTGCGGTAAATGCTGAATGATGAAAGATTCCCAATAGTTAATAGTTGCGCAAACGAATTAGATTGCGTTACGATTGTAATATGCTTGCGTAACTATTTATTATTAGTTATTAACTGTTTTGTTTATTTTGAAATTAATTTACAGGAGAGCATTATGGAATTTTCCAATAAAGTTGTTTTGATTACCGGTGCGACAGGAACGATTGGTCAAGGTCTTGCCCGTCGTGTTGTTGCGGAGGGGGGTAACGTTTTTTTGACCGATCTTGATCAGTCAAAACTTGATGCGATTGTTTCCGATATTGGAACGTCCGCCCGATCATTAGCCGCTGATTGTACCCAAGCGTTTCAGGTCAACACTGTTGTGAAAACCTGTCAAAAAGAATTTGGAACTAATATTGATGTTTTGATCAATGTTGCCGGAGTTACGGGCAAGGGTGGTAAGATTGAAGAAATCTCTGAAGAAACGTGGGATTTTGTTTTTGCCGTCAATGTCAAAGGGACATTTTTGTTCATTAAAGAAGTCATGCCGATTATGAAATCTCAGGGGCATGGTTCGATTGTCAATTTTTCCAGTAAGTCGGGCAAAACCGGTTCGGCGTTAATGAGTGCCTACAGTGCCGCCAAAGGAGCGGTAATCACGTTGACTCAAGCTCTTGCTTACGAGACGGCGAAACAGAATATTCGTGTCAACTGTGTTTGTCCGGGAATTACCGAAGCCACCGGAGTTTGGAATAACGTTTCAGCCGATTACGTTGATAATATGAAAATGTCCCATGAGGAGATTGTTAAAATCTTTACGGCAAAAATTCCGATGGGACGGCTTGCTTTTATTGAAGACGTGGTTAATGTAACCTGCTTTTTAGCCGGTGACCGCTCCGCCTACATGACCGGACAAGCAATCAATATCACCGGCGGACGTGAAATGCACTAAAATGAAACATTTATAAAATGAAACATTTATGGAGTTCCGACAGTAACTTCGTTGATTTTTGTACCGGTACTGAGTCGAATCCATGTTTTGAATGTTCGTTTGCCGGAATTGTTAATTTCAATCAGACGCGAACCGTAAGGTTCACGTTGACAGGCGGAACGTCCGTAAGCCAATGCAATTCCGTGCAAAATCCCGATGTAATCGTTTTCGTGGTCATGTCCGCAAAAAGTTCCCATCACATCGCCGCACTCGAACATGGTCTGAAACAAACCGGAATTGAGAATACCAACACATTCCTTTTCTCCCTTATCGCCGACCATTTTTGTTTCTTTTGGAAAAGCGGGAATCTGAACATATTCGTCCAACGGAATATGAAAAAACGCCAATGCCGGTATTGGTTTACTTTCATTTTTCTTTGTGTATTCTTTGCTTTTTTCACGATACCATTGAATCTGGTCGGAGCTAAACCAACCAACCGGTCCGCTTAAACATTGCGGTTGTTGCGGGACTTTATAAGCGTTATCGAAGCAATAAAGAAGAGCGGACGGAATTGATTGTCCGCGTGAATGTACCGTCAAAATGTAATTTCCAACTCCGCCGATTTCTTTCGGTCCGTACTCGGCATAACAATACGGTAATTTTGAAACATAATCCATCAGTTCTTCACGTGATCGTTGATATTCGTCATCGTGATTGCCGAAAATAAACGCCCAAGGAATTTTACGTTGAATGCAAGGTTCAAAAATAGTATCCCAATCTTGCAAAGAATTATTGTTGACATTATCTCCGGTGTAAATAACGAAATCCGGATTTTCCGTATCAAGAACCGTGTTAATCATTTTGAGACGTTCTTTGGGAGTTTCTTTATTCTCGTGATTAGAATTAAAGTGTGTGTCGGTGATTTGGGCAATGCGGAAATTGCCGCTCTCCGAAAATTGCAACATTGGTTTTTCCTGCGCAAAAATAAATGTACAGGAAATAGTAAACAGCAACAAAAATAAATATCTCATTGTCGTGTCCTTTCAATAAAAGGGGTAACGGTCTATTTCGTTTTTTTGTTTTAAATAGACAATTACTAAAAGGGTTGTAATGATTGTTTATGCCAAAAAATCTGCCAAGCATCAAACCACACTTTAAAATTCTGTTTTCGTTATAAAAAGGAACAATTGGGACATTGGGAACATGGTTACGATGAACATCTAAATCAAAGTCCTTCGTCCTTAACGGTAACTGTCTATTTTAAACACGAAATACACGAAATACACGAAATTTCACGAAACACACAAAAATTATACGAACATGACAGCAGAAATCTTCCTAGCGTTCACCGGCTGGTTGTTCAATTAGGTCAATTAACGTAGAAAATTGCGAGGTAGGCGATCCGTCCGCTGGACGGTCGCGCCGGTTGAGATTTCACTGACACCAGGAAGGTTTGGCCTGTCTATACTGTAAACGGGTAGAAATGGGTTATTTTAGGAACGCAGTCGTCCTGACTGCCTAGAACGACGGAACGTTATTTTATTGTTGCGGGCGAGATGCCCGTGTTCCTAGAAAAGACCCTTTTGTTGCCGTTTATAGTATATCGCACGTCGATTCAATAATAAACCGTTTTGCTGGGGCAAACCGTTTGGGAATCAGTGAAATCTCAACCGGCGCGACCGTTCGGCGAACGATCGCCTACCTGCCAATAATTGACCTAATATTTTTATCCATGTTAACAACCACCCTCTGAACGCTAGGGAATTTTTCGGAGATTGAAGTTTATTTTTTACCACCCCTGCCTCTCCGAAGGAGGGGAATGATTCCCCTCCTTCGGAGGGGCTAGGGGTGGTCATTCGGAGGAAACGACTGAATAGTTAAAAAAAAATATTTCACTGATATATTACGA
>JAIROD010000201.1 GCA_031257725.1 Planctomycetaceae bacterium
ATGAGGTTGATTGTGGGGGGCAATTCGGGCTACTGAGGTGGTTGGGGCGTTAAAATGAGCTAAAAAGGAAAAAAGGAGGGTGGGGGCGGCTGTTATTCAAGTGGAATTAGGACACTTAGCACTACGCATAAAAAAATAAAGGACTCACTCAACTATTAAAATTAAAATAGACTGTTACAATTTCAAGCAGGGTTGCCCTCAACCAAGAAACGCACCCTATCGTTTGGGCAGTTTTGAATTCCGATCAAGTGAGCTCTGCAAGAACGAGGTTATTTTTTTTCGCATTATCCGAGCCAATCGTGAAAAAAATAATAGACTTTTCCAACCCAACCCAACCCGACTACCCCTTGTCGCATTGGGATATTTGTGTAAGATATTCATTTCTTTGAGATCGTAGCTCAGTTGGTAGACCAACGGACTTTTAATCCGTAGGTCTCGGGTTCGAGCCCCGACGATCTCACTACGATGAGTGGGAATAACTCAGACTGAACATCATTAGATATTAAGATCATTAGATATTAAGATATAATGTTCTATTCTGTTTTGTTCCGGTTGGTTTTATCCACACGGTAATCCAAAACCCTGAATGGTTTGCGGTAATCGGGAAATGAAACCTGAATAAATTTGTCTTTCGGATTGTCTGCACCTTCAATCCGGTTTACATCATATCCTTTGGCAGAAAACGGGTTGGAAATTAAAGACTTCAACATTGGTTTTTCCAACGAAACAGACATCGCCAGAAACGCCATCTCACATGAAGCACGATCCTGCGCGTGAAGACGCATCGAATGGACAATCCCGCGAAGTAATATCTCCGCAATCACCGGCGCAGATTCCTTGCCCATCTCCCGAACCACCTCATCGTTCACCTCGCTCAGAAGCGGAATACGTTGATAAAACGGCTTTTTACCCGCATCAATCACCTTTTGCATTGACCGTAAATAAAAAAGTTCATCCGAAACATGTCCGAAATGGAAATTATTTTTCAAAATAATCGTTTCTTTGATTTCGTTGGCTTCCGTGTCTTCCGTCTTATTTGGGTTGTCAACCGTATTCTTCTTACGCTTTTTATGTTTCCGTGCAATGAACGTCAGTAGATCACGTTTTTCCAACTCTTGAATTTCTTCCGGCGTTAACGCGGCTTCAAGTCCGTATTGCAATATTCGGTGATAAGTCTTCAAACCGCTGGCACGGTCGGCAACCCATACCGCATGATCAGGCGTCCAGTATTCAAGTTGTTCCTTGAGCATTGAGTATAAACCGTTTAGATAACGTTTGTTGAATTTCGGGTTTAAGACAATTGTTTGCATCACGTCAACAGCACGCAATCGAATTAACGCCGCTTGGGAACGCGCCGCCGGAACCGCAATTGCCGACGCTAACTGGGCAATACGAAAAACATACACCAACGAATCCAACGCATCTTCCATCCGGTTATCCCGAAGTGCGGCAGCAATTGCGTATTCTTCTAAGAGTAGATAGTCTTCCAGATAATTAGCCGCTTGAAGATCAATGATCTCCCCAAATTCCTCGTCATGCTCGAATAAGAAATAAAAACAACTGTCTGACCGATTAAGAATATTTCGGATTGTAAGCCGTTTTGTTTCAAAGCGGGGCAGTACCTCACTCAATTGCTCCAACGTCTCATCGCTAATCCCCCACACCTCGCCCTGAGGCGCAGCATTACGGAGTAAGTTTAACTCTTCCGGATTTTTAAGATGGAACGCATTGTTTAAAACAGTCGCAATATTCACCTTGCCGGAAAGATTGTTGTTGAAAATTTCAGACGGAGTTTCTTTTTGGTCAATAATTTTCTTAATTTCAGCAACCAGCTCTTTGTTTTTTTCAAACCGAGCCGTTTCCATCCCGCGAAACATTTTACCCGAAATCGTTTCACCACCAAAAGGAACGTTTTTCGGAGAAATTAACAACGAATTACTCCGTGTCGCTTGAACTCGGGATTGACGTTGAATGGCTGAAACGATGTAGCAGCTAAAAACAATAAACAAAATCACCGCCGCAAAATAAATTGATTTCGCATTAGGTTTTTGTGGTTTGGGGGTTGGCATTGGATTGAAGCGAGGATCAAGGTGAAAACGGGAATCAAAGGAAAATGGAACGATACCGCAAACGGCATTAGCCCGAATAATTCATCACTGTACACATATTTCAGGATAATCTGAAATTTCCAGTACAATCAAATTATTGTTAAAAAAATAGAAAAAACACACTGTTTTCGTCCAAAAATCCATATTTTTACATGTTTTTCTCCGTAAGCCCTTAAAAACAAACACGTTATGAAAAACAAATAAAATTTGTGTCAGAAATCACATGAAATATACGGGTTAGACCTTTTCGCTAACCATAAAAATTATGAAAAAACACGACAAGGTTTATTTAGGAAAGGAACGCACGCGTCCCGCGTGCATCCCCAGAGTTCGTGTGAAATGAGACCTTTTCGATAACTCATGCACGCGGGACGCGTGCGATCCTTCGGTTAGCGAAAA
>JAIROD010000289.1 GCA_031257725.1 Planctomycetaceae bacterium
TTAATCGAGGTGTGTTTCGTAATCTCTAAAAATTCAGAATTTATCAAAAGTGAACGGCGTGGGCTTGCCCCGCGTTGTTCGACTTAACCCTAAAACACGGGGTAAACCCCGTCGTTAACTATTAATTAATGGGTTGAAAATAAAAAATTGAACGTAATTATTCAGTAGATTGGTCATTCGATGGTAGGCAACCTTTCGCCGAAAGGTTGCGTTGCCGATAGGCAACAGTGAATCAGATTCGATTGGGCAATTTGTGTTTCTGACTGGTTTGGGAAACTGATTGCCGGCGGGAAACAGGGGCAAGTCGGCTATCGCCGACGCAACCTTTCGGCGAAAGGTTGCCTACCTTTTGATACACGACCTTGGGGGAGATTGCAAATAAAACAACCAATTTCTACCCGTTGACAGTATAAACCCAACCCTTCAACCTTCAATTTATTATTATGAAAATCGGCGTTTTTACCTGTTGGTGTGGCGAGAATATCGCGCGGACGGTGGATTGTGAAAAAGTTACAGAGGAAATCGCAAAACTTCCCGGAGTGCATTGCGCTGTAACTTATAAATATATGTGTTCCGAACCCGGACAACAATTGATTCTCCAAAAGATTAAAGAACTTGGTCTGACGGCGGTTGTTGTTGCGTCCTGTTCGCCGCACATGCACCTGAAAACGTTTCGGAAAGCAGTCGAACAAGCAGGTATCAATCCGTATCTTGTCGAAATGGCGAATATTCGTGAACATTGCTCTTGGGTTCACCCTAACAAAAATGAAGCAACCGCAAAAGCAATCGAACTAATCCGAATGTCCATCGAAAAAGTGAAACATAATCACGCCTTGCTGCCAATCGAAGTTCCTGTTACAAAACGTGCGATGGTGATCGGCGGCGGTGTTGCAGGAATTCAGGCGGCTCTTGATATTGCGGCGGCGGGACATGAAGTTGTTCTCGTTGAAAAAGAACCCTCTGTCGGCGGGAAAATGGCAGGCTTGTCCGAAACATTTCCAACGCTCGATTGCTCCCAATGTATCTTAACGCCGCGAATGGTTGAAGTCGGACAACATCCGAAAATCAAACTCTTGACTTATTCCGAAGTCGAATCTATTGAAGGTTACGTCGGAAACTTCAAAGTAAATGTACGTAAAAAAGCTCGTTATGTTGATATGAAAAAATGTACCGGTTGCGGCGCATGCTGGAATTCTTGTCCGCAAAAAAAGATTCCCAACACCTTCGATTACGGACTCGGAAACCGAACCGCCATCTATATTCCGTTTCCGCAAGCCGTACCGTCAAAACCAGTTATTGATTCGGTAAATTGTATAAAATTCAAAACCGGCAAATGCGGTATTTGTTCCAAAAAATGCGCCGCCGGAGCAATCAACTATGAAGACCAAGACGAAGTAATCACCGAAGAAGTCGGCGCAATTGTTGTTGCAACCGGTTATCAACTTTACACCATCGACCAAAAAACGGAAAACAATAAACTATCCGGTTACGGCGAATATGGTTACGGAAAATATAAAGATGTAATTGACGCATTGCAATTTGAGCGTTTAATTTCCGCATCGGGACCAACCAACGGTGAACCCAAACGTCCGTCCGACGGCAAAATTCCGGAGAAAGTCGTTTTCATCAAATGCGTCGGCTCACGCGATAACGCCAAAGGAATTAATTATTGTTCAAAAATATGTTGCATGTACACGGCGAAACACACCATGCTTTACAAACACAAAGTTCATCATGGCGAAGCGCATGTTTTTTACATGGATATTCGGAGCGGCGGCAAAAAGTACGATGAATTTGTACGCCGTGCCATTGAACAAGACGGAGCAATTTATCATCGCGGACGTGTTTCAAAAATTACGCAAGAGGAGGGTAAATTGGTTGTACGCGGAGTGGACACATTGGCGGGGCGGCCTGTAACAGTTGAAGCGGATATGGTTGTTCTTGCAAGTGCGATGTGTCCGACGGAAGGAGCCGAACCGTTAGCGCAAAAGTTGGGGGTTGGTTATGACGAGTATGGTTTTTTAACGGAATCACATCCGAAGTTGCGGCCTGTTGAAACCAATTCGGCAGGAATTTTTGTTTGCGGTGCGTGCCAAGCCCCAAAAGATATTCCCGAAGCGGTGGCGCAAGCTTCGGCGGCGGCAGCCAAAGTTATGATCATGTTAAGCCAACCGGTCTTGACACGTGAGCCGGAAATTGCAAAAGTTGACGAACAACGTTGTGCGGCATGTTTTGCGTGTGGTCGTTCTTGCCCTTACGGAGCAATTGAACGTGTTGAAATCAAAGACCGTAACGGAAATACGGTCAAATGGACAGCAAGAGTGAATCCGGGATTGTGTATGGGTTGTGGAACATGCGTTGCTGTTTGCCCGTCAAAAAGCGTTGACCTCGAAGGATTCACCGAACAACAAATCTACGCCCAAATCGAAAGTTTAGGGGCAATCAATTAAGGTAACTTCTAAATACCTATTTTTAAACAGAATTAACAAAATTTTTCCTAGCGTTCAGAGGGCGGTTTTTAACATGGATAAAAATTTTAGGTCAATTATTAGCAGGTAGGCGACCGTTCGCCGAACGGTCGCGCCGGTTGGGATTTCACTGATTCCCCAACGGTTTGCCCCAGCAAAACGGTTTATTATTGAATCGACGTGCGATAGACTGGACAAACCTTCCTGGTGTCAGTGAAATCTCAACCGGAGCGACCGTCCAGCGGACGGATCGCCTACCTCGCAATTTTCTACGTTAATTGACCTAATTGAACAACCCGCCGGTGAACGCTAGGGAAATTTCTAAAACAATCAGAAAAATCTTTGCGACATTGCAAAATTAATTTATTCCGAACAGCCGGAATAACCGATACAAGCCGATGTCCGTCTATGTAGTTTTTTCCTGATTTATTATTCTTCTTTTACTACCGTACTCATTTTATTTCTCGATATGTCAACAATTTATCATCCAACCAACCTTAAAGTTGACATTAATTCAATGATGGGGCGGTTATCGCTTCAACAGACAGAAACGGCTCTTTCTCAATCGGTTCGTAATTTGTCGTCGGGACTGCGTATTCATTCAGGGCGTGATGATCCAATCGGTTTTATTTCCGGTGCAACAATGCGGACAGATATTGTTTCTCTTTCTCAAGCAGTTGCCAATTGTCAACGGGCAGATTCTGTGATTTCGACGATTGACAGTACGTTATCGCATTTAAACAGTTTACTGAATGATCTTCGCGGTCTGGTCACTCAAGCCGCCAACACCGGCGCCGAAAACCAGGAAACATTGGCAATGTTACAGGTTCAAACCGATGCGGTGTTAAATTCCATTGATATGTTGTCTTCTTCGACTACTTATCAAAAACAAAAACTGATTGACGGTTCACTCGATTTTACAACTTATGGAATTGACAGCAGTAAAATTGATTTTTTGAATGTCAATCAGGCAAACTTTTTAGGTCGAACGGAAAAAGATATTTCGGTTCAGGTTCTTGAACCGCCGCGTCAGGCGGAACTTTATTATCCTTTGGGTGCGTTAAAAAATGATGTTGTCTTGGACATTGGCGGAACGGGCGGTTACCAAACCTTAATGTTTGACAAAGACGCAACCGTTTCGGATATTGCGGATGCGGTGAACCGGTTTAGCGATGCAACCGGAGTTGCGGCAACGATTTATTCAGAATCAACCGCAGGAAGTCTCGGTTTGACTTCTTACGGAAAAAACAACGATGTGATTCTGACGGCGAGTGAACCCGGAATGGCGGCGGGGAATTTTGTTGTCCGTTACACGGCTCCAAAGGAAGGAAATGAAAATCCGGCAATTAATGTTTCACCGGCAAGCGGTAATGAACCGGCTGTTGTGGAAATCGTTTTGCAAACAGAACTCTGGAAAAATGCGGAATATCATTACAACGGCAATCAGGACGGTATTTCCAACAATGAATTTTCAATTGCCGCTAAATATGCGGGAAAAGCGTTTAACGATGTTCAGTTTGTGTTCAACAATGTTTACGGAACAGATCAAATACCGGGCATTGATGTACAGTTACAAGATTCTCCGAAAACGTTTCAAATTAACGTTTCTTACAACGAGTCGGACCCGGATGACCCGAACAATACGACGGTTAACGATCTTGCTGATTGGATTCAATCGTCTCCGGTTGCCGACACGTATTTTGAGTTACAGCATACGCCGCCGTCAGACGGAACCGGTGCCTTGATTCCGGCAACAACATTTGAACAGTCGAAAATCGGAGTTGACGGTGGAAGCGTTCTTACAACGGCGGAACAGGTTGCAACATTGATTAACACTTCACCGCTTCTTAAAAATCCGGACGGAACCGGTCGGCTTTCGGCAACAATTCCGAATGATTCAACCGGTTTAGGAACCGTATCACCGTTTACGGAAGTCGCCTATTACGGTAATGTTAAAGAGGATAATTATTTACAATTTCTTGCACCGCAAAATTCGCCGTCGATTCGGTTTGTCAGTACGCCGGGAACTCCGTTATCCATTGACGACTCAACTTATCCGCCTGTTTATGGTTACGCTTCTGCCCAAATTCAGGGATTGGACGCTGGAACTTCGTTTACGCTTCGGTCATTGTCACCGGGTTTGGAGAATGATCAGGTTGCGGTTTTATTGCGTGACAAGACGGAAGAATCGGTCGTGTTCGATTCGGAACGCAACGCGGTGATTATTTCGGTTGATTTTACCGGTCGAGCCGATGATCCGACGCGCAACGATTTTTCGATGGAAGATCTTAAAAAACTTATTGCCGATGATCCGTTTGTTTGTTCACAGTTTAGCGTTGTTCCTTTAACTTTTTATGATCCGAATCAACCGCCGACTTTCAGTGATTCCGGTTATCGTGGAAT
>JAIROD010000360.1 GCA_031257725.1 Planctomycetaceae bacterium
TTTACCACCCCTGCCCCTCCGAAGGAGGGGAATTATTCCCCTCCTTCGGAGGGGCAAGGGGTGGTTCTTCGGAGGAAACAATTGAATAGTTAAAAAAAAATATTCCACTGATATATTACCAATTTTTTATTTTCTGCCCATTTATTAATTAATAGTTAACGACGGGGTTTACCCCGTGTTTTAGGGTTAAGTTGAACAACGCGGGGCAAGCCCACGCCGTTAACTTTCGGTAAATGCTGCATTATTAGAGGTTCCTTCTTGTTATTTCGTGTCTTTCGTGTCTTTCGTGTTAAAAAGATTAAAACCAAAGAGACAATGACGTTTTCGTTTGGTTGTTAACGACGGGTGAAGACCGATTTTCATTTTGGGCGTACCGGATTTCGGTTTGAGTGTTCCCAATTTCATTTTGTGGCTTCCCTAAATGGTTTAGGGGCTTCCCTAAATCATCTCGGAAGTTCCCGAAATAGTTTCCTAGCGTTCACAGGGTGGTTGTTAAATTAGGTCAATTAACGTAGAAAATTGCGAGGTAGGCGATCCGTCCGCTGGACGGTCGCGCCGGTTGAGATTTCACTGACACCAGGAAGGTTTGTCCTGTTTATCGCACGTCGATTCAATAATAAACCGTTTTGCTGGGGCAAACCGTTTGGGAATCAGTGAAATCTCAACCGGTGCGACCGTTCGGCGAACGGTCGCCTACCTGCCAATAATTGACCTAAAATTTTTATCCATGTTAACAACCACACTCTGAACGCTAGGAATAATTCCCCGAAGGAGATATTCCTTAATTCCCCTCCTTCGGAGGGGGCTAGGGGTGGTCATTCGGAGGAAACGACTGAATAGTTAAAAAAAAATATTTCACTGATATATTACGAGGTTCCCTGTAATTGTGTATTTTATTTTAACCTTTTTAACACAAAATACACGAAATAGCAAGAAAAATACAAAAAAGATTTCTGTTGTCCTTTTCGTATAATTTTTGTGTGTTTCGTGTCGTTCGTGTTTAAAATAGACAGGGATAAACGGGACTGCCGATGAGAAACGAGAATCCCATTATTAGTCCCTATTATTCCTCATGTTCCTAAACTTAAATGACAGACAATTTTTCAATTCAGAAATCACGGATAATTGTATTCCGGATTGCGGTAATCGAAATCGGCGTCGCTTAAACCGACATTGATTTTCATTTTCTGATAGGTGTAGGCTTCGATCAATGTTGGTGTTTCACCTTCTTTGGCGGGCCAATTAAATGATTCATAGCGAATCGGAAGATTCAGTTCTTTATCAACAAAAATTCGTGCGATATAGAAAATAAAATTCTTTCTTGGAACCGGATGAGTCACCTGAATCAGGGTGCAATCTCGATCATCGACTTTAACTCCTTCAAAATATTGAACATCACACTCACCGAATTTTGAATCTTTGCGTCCGACATCCAAAAGTTTGTCGATTAGGTTAAGGACACCCATTTCCTTAATCGAATATTTACAACCTCGCATGGCGATGATACCTTCGGGATCGAGGAATTGAGTTCCGAAACTTCGTTCCAGCCCAACCCCATGCCCAATCACTTTCCCATCGTTTTTATTTTTAACATAAATCGCTTCCTGTCCGTTCATTTTTCTCGGATAGCGGAATTTAAGATAAAAACTGAGCGGATTATGCCGGACTTTAATTTCCATTACCTGGGCTTCCTGAACAACCCCGCCGATATTCTCTTGTTTGGTCATAAGGGCGGTGTAATCTTGAATGGCAACAACACGCGGTCGTTCTTTTTCCGCCCAACGAATTACCGGCATCAGCGGATGTTCATTCACGATCTGAGCAATATTATTGACTTGACTGGCAACTTTCAGACCATTGGCAGTGTTAGGCGGACTGATATTTTGGTTAGACCGACTGATATTTTGGTTAGGCTGACTGATATTTTGCTGATTAATATTTTGCTGACCAATGTTTTGTTGACCAATATTTTGTTGCCCCATTGCCTGCGGTATCAATATGGCGGCAAGACCCAAAACTGCAAGAAAAACGGTCAAACGATTGATACGTAAGATTGAAACAATGATTGTTTTTTTCATTCCCTGTCCTCATAAAATCGGGATTAAAGTCATTCCGCCGATTTTTTCGGACGGCGACTTGGTAAAATCTATTTATCCGTTATGATACTTCACATAATGGAATTACCAAAAATTTATATCGCCGTTTCCCGTATTCAAAAATGAATTTAACATTCCATTTTTCAGGGGATTCCGCGATGTTCTTTGTTTGCTTGTTGCTATTATGTGCCAAACGGGAGTATTTTAACAATTTTCTCTAATTTATGGGAAGACCAATTTATGAATTTTTCAGAAATAATTGTCGAAACGATCCTATCGGTTCCTTTTCAGGAAAACGGTTATCTTATTTATCGGGTTGGCGGTTTGGAGTGTTTGCTGGTTGATCCCGGTTTTGAGCCGGAGAAAATGATCGAACAGGTTAAAAACAAAGGGCTTAACCCCCAAGCCATCCTGGTGACGCATGGTCATGCCGATCATATTGCCGGAATTGACTCTGTTAGAGAAATTTGGCAAGACTGTAAGATTTATATTGGAGAAGAGGAAAAAGAAAAATTGGTTGATGCTGAACAAAATCTTTCTTTATGGTTTGGTTTTGCGATTACGGTTGCTCCGGCGGATATTTTGCTTCATGACGGTGATAAACTGGACATCGCCGGAATTTCGATTGAGGTGCGGCATGTTCCGGGACACAGCAAGGGACATTTGGTTTATCTTTTTCCAACGGTTCCCCGACCGATTCTTTTTGTTGGCGATGTTATTTTCAAACAGGGTATTGGGCGCAATGATTTTCCCGATGGTAATCCGGCGATTCAAATTGAAGCGATTCGTTCAAAAATTCTTTCGTTGCCGGATGAAACGGTCATTTACGCCGGTCATGGTCAGCCGACCACAGTTGGTGCGGAGCGGAAAACGAATCCTTATTTATAAGGCGTGAGCGTGTGTTCTCTGGGGAAGGCAACGTCTAAAGACTTTACGGCAAAATTGGGGAACCTCTCATAATTCAGCATTTACCGAAAGTTAACGGCGTGGGCTTGCCCCGCGTTGTTCAACTTAACCCTAAAACACGGGATTGCTCCAAAACAACAAACGTTACCATTCTACTATTTCTCGATACCGCGTCAAGAAGGGACAATATCCCTTTCATTAGACCTTTTCGCTAACCGAAGGATCGCACGCGTCTCGCGTGCCTGAGTTAGCGAAAATGTCTCATTTCCCTACTAACTCTGGGGATTCACACGGGACGCGTGCGTTCCTTTTCTACAATCTCCTGAGACTTATATTTATTTCATAGTCTCGGTTAGGGTTGGTTTTGCCGCAACTTTAACCGTTAAAGTTGCAACTTTGGGGGGGATTTCCAAAAATATGGGGATTCCCTGCTGACATCGGAGGATACTCCGGTGATTCGGGGGATACTCCGGTGATGTCGGGGGATACTCCGGTGACATCGGAGGATTCCCAAATTGCGTGTGGGACTTCTTAAAAGTTCCATAGGAATCCCCATAAATTCTTATAGAATGAGGGGTTCGGTCTATTTTTTTCAGGAATGTCGTTTTTTTGATGTCAATCATTGAAAGGTAGGCGATCCGTTCGCCGAACGGTCGCGCCGGTTGAGTATCCATTTTTCGCCGCAGAGTTCACAAAGGTAACTGTCTATTTTATAATCAATCCGTTTTCTCATCATTCATGTACCAATTGCATTTGGTTTGAATGATTCTATTGTCTAATCCCGCAGGGATGACACTTTATTAACCGTATGCTTT
>JAIROD010000415.1 GCA_031257725.1 Planctomycetaceae bacterium
CACCCCTAGCCCCTCCGAAGGAGGGGAATTATTCCCCTCCTTCGGAGGGGCTAGGGGTGGTCATTCGGAGGAAACGACTGAATAGTTAAAAAAAAATATTTCACTGATATATTACAAAAATTGAATGATTAGAGATGCCCAATCGTCACCCCCAAACAACAACCGCTCTCTTTGTGATTTGTGGTTGGTGAAAAGTCCCGGTAGTCCCTAATGTCCTTAGTGTCCCCAAAATTTTTTTACACACAGTTGACGCATTAATTATAACCGCTACAATAGTTGCGATTCAATTTCGTGCCGATTGGAATCGGCATAACTAACGCTTAAACATCTCTAAATAGATAAGAGGCAACTTATTATGGCAAAGTACGTTTATAGTTTTGGTAAAGACGGAACAGACGGTGACGCAACAATGCGAAATCTTCTTGGTGGAAAAGGCGCGAATTTGGCTGAAATGGCTAAAATCGGTCTGCCGGTACCCTCCGGTTTTACCATTACCACAGAAGTTTGTACCTACTTTTATGATCACGGCAGAACTTATCCGCCTGAACTTCAGGAACAGGTTAATGAAGCTATGAAAAAAATTGAACACACTATGAACAAGAAATTCGGTGATACAAAGAATTTACCGCTTCTTGTTTCTTGCCGATCCGGTGCACGAGAGTCCATGCCGGGTATGATGGACACCGTTCTCAATATCGGTCTCAACGATAAAACCGTCGAAGTTCTCGCTGAAAAATCCGGCGATCCGCGTTTTGCGTGGGACTGTTACCGTCGTTTTGTCCAAATGTACGGCGATGTCGTTCTTGAAATGAAACCGAAAAGCAAAACGGATATCGATCCGTTTGAAGAACTTCTCGAAAAGAAAAAAGAAAAAGCCGGTGTCAAACTCGATTCCGAACTAAAACCGGAACATCTCAAAGAACTCGTTAAAGAATTTAAAGCTGCGGTCAAAAAGCAAACCGGTAAAGATTTTCCCGATGATCCGATGGAACAAGTTTGGGGCGGAATCGGTGCGGTGTTTGGGTCGTGGATGAATGACCGCGCGATTGTTTATCGCCGAACTTACGGTATTCCGCACGAGTGGGGGACGGCTGTTAATGTTCAGGCAATGGTCTTCGGCAATATGGGCAACGATTGTGCGACCGGTGTTGCCTTAACCCGAAACGGTGCAACCGGCGTTCCGGGAATTACCGGCGATTATCTCATCAACGCTCAAGGTGAAGATGTGGTTGCAGGTATTCGGCTTCCCAAAAAGATTGAAGATTCACTCAGCAAGGATATGCCCAAAGTTTGGGAGCAATTTGCCGATGTGGCGATGAAACTTGAAAATCATTATCGTGATATTCAAGATATTGAGTTCACTATTGAGCGGCAAAATCTTTGGATGCTCCAAACCCGTAATGCCAAACGAACCGGTTTTGCAGCTGTTCGTGCTGCGGTGGATATGGTCAACGAAGGGCTGATTACTCCGGCAGAGGCTATTACCCGCATTCCCGCCAACGACGTTACGCAACTCCTTCAACCCATTTTCAGCGGAACCGGTCTAAAAGGAAAAACGCCGATTGCCAAAGGTATTGCCGCCGGTCCCGGTGCGGCAACCGGACAAATCTGTTTCCAACCGGACGATGCCGAATCAATCTGGCAAAAAGACAATAACGCTAAAATTGTTCTTGTCCGCCGTGAAACGACACCGGAAGACTTGCGTGGTATGAAGGTTGCGCAAGGTATTCTGACTTCATTCGGCGGTGCCGCTTCACATGCCGCGTTGGTCAGTCGTCAAATGGGAAAAGCATGTGTCTGCGGTTGCGACGGAATTGTGATCGACTATAAAGCCGAAACAATGACTGTTGGTAACAAAGTTTTCAAAAAAGGCGATTGGATTTCCGTTGACGGTTTTACCGGCAAAGTTTATGAAGGTCAGGTTCCGACTTCACCGTCTGAAATTTTGCAAGTCTTGTTTGAAAAATCGCTTAAACCGCAGGATGCTCCGTTGTACCAATGTTTCCAACAATTGATGAGTTGGTCTGATCGTTACCGGAAACTTGGTATCCGAACCAACGCCGACAATCCGAAAGAGGCAGAGCGGGCAATTGCTTTTGGAGCGGAAGGAATTGGTTTGACTCGGACGGAACACATGTTTTTTGACCGGATTGACGATTTCCGTCGGATGATTCTTTCGGAAAATGTTGAAGATCGCGAAAAGGCGTTGGAACCGTTGCTCAAATATCAACGTGAAGATTTCGAGGGGATTTTCCGCACGATGAATGGTCGTCCGGTTACTGTCCGACTTCTTGATCCGCCGCTTCACGAATTTGTTCCGCATGAAGCCAAAGAACAGGAAGAGCTTGCCAAAAAGATTGGTATTAAAAAGGAAAAGATTGCGGAACGAGTTCACGAGCTTGCCGAATCGAATCCGATGCTTGGTCATCGTGGTTGCCGGCTTGGCATTGTGTATCCTGAAATCACACGAATGCAGGCTCGCGCGATTTGTGAAGCGGCAGTCAATGTGATGAAAGAAGGAATTGATGTTCATCCGGAAATCATGATTCCATTGGTTGGCAACATCACCGAATTTCGTAATCAGGAAAAGATCATTCGTGAAACCGCTGCGAAAGTGTTTAAGGAAAAAGGGGTTACGGTGGACTATTTGGTTGGAACGATGATCGAAATTCCGCGTGCGGCAGTAACTGCTGATGAAATTGCGAAAGGCGCGGAGTTTTTCAGTTTCGGCACCAACGATCTGACGCAAACAGGACTTGGAATCAGTCGGGACGATTACGGGGCGTTCATCAACCAATATCAGGAGCTGGACATTTTCCCGGCGGATCCGTTCCAAACATTGGATCAAGATGGAGTTGGCCGGCTTATCAAGATAGCGATTGCCGGTGGTCGTGAAACACGTCCGGACATTAAACTGGGCATTTGCGGCGAACATGGCGGTGATCCTGCTTCGGTGAAATTCTGTCACAAGGTTGGTTTGAACTACGTGAGTTGCTCACCGCTTCGCTTACCGGTTGCCCGACTTGCCGCCGCCCAAGCCGCCATTCAGGAAAAGAAAGAAAAAAACGCCGAAAAGAAATAGGGTAACTATTCCGTCCCGCATGGGACTATTAGGTAAAATACTTTATTAAGCATGCTTTAGTTACAGGCTAGACGGCGAGACACAATCAAGTCCCGCAGGGACGATACTTGAAAACGGTCAATATTTTCAAGTGTCGTTCCATGCGGGACTTTTTAATTACGATCAAAAAAATTCTTTCAACAAGAAAATTCCTGTTGACAATTTACGGTAATCTCTAATAATTCAGAATTTATCAAAAGTTAACGGCGTGGGCTTGCCCCGCGTTGTTCGACTTAACGCTAAAATACAGGGTAAACCCCGTTATTAATTTATTAATTTATTAATTTATTAATTTATTAATTAATAGGTTGAAAATAAAAAATTGGGAACCTCTAATAATTCAGCATTTACCGAAAGTTAACGGCGTGGGCTTGCCCCGCGTTGTTCAACTTAACCCTAAAACACGGGGTAAACCCCGTCGTTAACTATTAATTTATTAATTAATGGG
>JAIROD010000424.1 GCA_031257725.1 Planctomycetaceae bacterium
CCGAAGAACCACCCCTTGCCCCTCCGAAGGAGGGGAATAATTCCCCTCCTTCGGAGGGGCAGGGGTGGTAAAAAATAAACTTCAATCTCCGAAAAATTCCACTGATATATTACAAAAAAGATTTCTGTTGTCCTTTTCGCATCATTTTTGTGTATTTCGTGAAATTTCGTGTATTTTGTGTTTAAAATAGACAGTTACCATTTAGCCTCTGTGTCATTTCGGGTAAAATCGTTTGTAGTTTTTATAAAACAGGTTATAAAACAGGAACGCGGGTATCTTGCCTGTATGAGTTGATGATGTTGACGGTATCCGATGCGGGCGAGACTCACACGTTCCTCAATTCTACGGATATATTACATTTTCCTTTGTTTGATCTTTTATGTTAAAAACAGAACATCTCCATATATTGGGGAACGTTTATCGTTCTGAATTTTCGTCGATTTATCGGCAGATTATTGAAACGGTTCCTGATTCGGTTTCAGAATATCCTGTTTCGATTCTTTTTCAATCTTATCCCGGTGAATTTTCACAGTCGGTTGTTGATGAGTTGATTATTGCGGAACCGTTCTCTCCGGTATTGCTTTTTCTTGGTTCCGCATTGGAAGGTGAATCACGAACCGGACATCCTCTTGTTGGTTGTTTCCGGTTTTATGTTCATCAGTGGAGCGGGGAATACCGACATCAACTGTTTCTGTATTGGAGTGGTAAGCCTTCTTTTTTTACACTTCCACGAACAGTGGAGAACGACGAAATTGCGATTTTTCATGCGGTTTCGGCATCTTATGCGGTGAACGTCCGTAGCAACGAGGATATTCCGTCTTCTCGTAATGCTTTGATTGTTTCGCGTTTGGGAACACTTGGTAATGATTGGGCGATGAATCAATTTCTTGCAGTTTTTTACCGTCAACAGGGATTTGAGACGGAATTTTTGAATTGGAGGGTGTTTTCTCCATTATTTGACGGACTAATTATAGCCGACACGGATGATTCCCCTTTTCCGCAGATTTTGGAATCGGTTCAAAGATTACGTTGTGGTTTTGCCGATTCCAAGATAACGGTTTATATCAATTCTCCGAGAATTAACGAAAAAAGCGATTTGCGCGATTCCGGAGTGGACGAGATTATATCGAAGCCGGTATTTTGGTGAAACATGGCTCAGAACAATATTCGTAAAGCGGCTGTTTTTCTGATTAGTATTCCGAAAGATCAAGCCAAAGAGATTCTCAGCCGTCTTGACCCGAAACAGGTTGAAGTGGTGATGACGGAGATTTCACGTATTGGGCTTGTAACACCGGAAGAGCAGGAAAATGTTATTCGTGAATTTTCAAAAGCCAATCCTGCTAAGTTGGTGGGCAGTGTTGGAGGTTTTGGGATTGCGCAGGAGTTGGCGGAGGCGGCGTTGGGGGCGGACGGAGTGGCGATTATTGATGGTGTGCGGAGTTCACTTGAAGCAATCCCGTTTGGTTTTCTCCAAAAAGTTGATAGTGAGAACTTGTTGACTTTTATTGTTGATGAACATCCGCAAACGATTGCGTTGATTGTTTCGCATGTTCGTCCGGCTCAGGCGGCGGAGATTATTAACGGTTTACCGCCGGAGCGGCAACTTGCGGTGATTCGGCGTATTGCGACCATGCAACAAACCAGTCCTGAAATAATCAAAGAGGTGGAAAAGGGGTTGGAAAACCGAATGTCCAGTGTGATGAGTCAAAAGTTGGAAAATGCGGGCGGTGTTGGGAGTGTTGCGGAGATTCTCAACGTGATTGACCGTTCAACCGGACGGAATATTATGGAAAATCTGGCTCAGGACGATCCTGATTTGGTTGAGGAGATACGACGGCTCATGTTTGTATTCGAGGATATTCTGAAACTGGCGGATCAGGATATTCAACAAGTTCTTAAGCATGTTGAAAGTTCTCAATGGGCATTGGCTCTCAAAGGTGCCAGTGAGGAGCTTAAGGAAAAAATCTTTCGTAATATGTCAAAACGTGCCGGCAAGATGTTGCAGGAAGAGATGGAATATCTTGGTCCCCAACGCTCTTCCGATGTCGAACGGATTCAGCAGGAAATTGTCGATATTGTTCGGAAGTTGGAAGATGCCGGAGAAGTTACGGTTCATTCCGGCAAAGGCGGAGAAGAACGGTTCATTCAATAGGCAATCTCTAAAAGATGATTTGCATCCCGCTAGGGACGACATGT
Organism: Planctomycetaceae bacterium; assembly: GCA_031257725.1. Taxonomy (GTDB): domain Bacteria; phylum Planctomycetota; class Planctomycetia; order Pirellulales; family Thermoguttaceae; genus WRKP01. The sequence continues at coordinate 2,197 of JAIROD010000424.1, forward strand.
TGGTAGAAAACGGTATCGCAACATGATTTTGCGTCCCGCTAGGGTAGAGTGTGTAAAATACCCCTCAAACATATTGCAAAAATAGTTAAGCAACATCTTCGTAATCTATTGTAACTATTCAGTCGAGGAAGGTAGGCAACCGTGAGTGAAAACTTTTCGCCGAAAGGTTGCGCCGGTTGGTTTGTTATGGTGTTGTACGCTGTTGGTCTTTAATTTCCAGCCGTCAACAGGGACAAGTCGGCGAGTACACCGTATTGTTTAAAACCGTCCGGCGGTCGGTTGCCTACCGCGACTGAATAGTTACAAAGAAATATTGTAATATATCAGTGGAATTTTTCGGAGATTGAAGTTTATTTGTATCTATTCAGTAGTTTGGTTGT
>JAIROD010000697.1 GCA_031257725.1 Planctomycetaceae bacterium
ACATCAATGATGTTTCCTTTCGACACAATATTAACGAGTTTCCAGCGTTTTAACCGTGACATCGGACGGCTTTCGATAATTTCAACCGTATCGCCAACAGCGGACGCATTTTCTTCGTCGTGAACATAACACACCGTACGGCGTTTCACATACTTTCCGTACTTTGGATATTTAACCAAACGTGAGACTTCAACCCGTCTGGTTTTTTTCATTTTATCGCTTGTTACGACACCGATCACAACTCGTTTTGGCATTTCGAACAACCTTTATTTTTTGTAGTTATTTTGATTTTGTTTGTTTATGTTCCTGATTTTTGGAGCGTAACGATTGGAGCGTCAGGATTTTTGCAATCAATCGTTTATTTTTTTTGAGTTCGCTTGGGGAATCGAGCCGTTCCATGCGTGCCTGAAGACGCAGACGAAACAAAGTGTCTTGGGCCTCTCTGAGAACTATTTCGAGTTGTTCCGAACTCATATCCCACAGTTCAGATGTTTTAGTTGCTTTCATCACATAACCTTTCGTTTGACGAATCTACATTTAACCGGCATTTTATGGGCTAAACGGTTGAAACACATTTTCGCCGTTTCCTCCGGCACGCCGGAAATTTCATACATAATTGTTCCCGGTTTGACGACGGCTGCCCAATATTCCGGTTCCCCTTTTCCTTTTCCCATTCGGGTTTCGAGCGGAATCGAGGTGATTGATTTATGGGGGAACATTCGAATATACAAACGTCCTTCGGTGCGCAGGTATTGCTGGGCGGCAATACGTCCCGCTTCGATGGTTGCGGCACTGATCCAGCCGCCTTGAGTGGTTTGTAATCCGTAATCTCCGAAAACAACATCGTTTCCGCGTGTCGCTTCACCTTTTATACGACCTCTTTGGATTTTTCGATGTTTGACTCGTTTGGGCATTCGTGCCATTGTTATCTACCTCGCTATATTCACCTTGATTAATCCAAACTTGAATACCGATATGACCTTGTGCAATTTTGGCTTCGTGAAAACCATAATCGATTTTGGCTCGGAGTGTTGAAAGCGGGATGGAACCGGCGATTTGTTTTTCGCAACGCGCCATTTCCGCACCGCCCAATCGACCCGAAAGTTGAATTTTGATCCCTTTAGCACCGGATTCCATCGCCTGTTCCATTGCCCGTTTCATTGTTCGGCGAAAACCAACCCGTTTAACGAGTTGATCGCCAATATCTTCCGCAACCAACTGAGCAATAATTTCAGGACGAACAATCTCTTCAATAATCAAATTGATTCGTCGTCCGGTAACTTTTTGAAGATCATTTTGAAGTTCTTCGACTTTTTCACCGCGCCGTCCGATCATAACGCCCGGTTTTGCCGAATGCAAAATCACGCGAACTTCATCGCGTGTCCGTTCGATTTCAATTTTCGAAATCGCAGGGTACATCGGTTTTTCTTGTCTGGAATCGCTTGGGTCTTTGCGCTTCTTGATAAAATCGCGAATCTTCTTATCTTCAATGAGAAGTTCGGCAAATTCTTTTTTGGAAGCGTACCAACGACTTTTCCAATCTTCCATAATTCCGGTGCGATAAGCTACCGGATTCACTTTTTGACCCATTGTAATTCTCTGATTCTACTGAGTTCCAGTTTCAAACGATTCTGAATTAAACGATTATTTGTATCTGTTTAACAACGGGGCTTACCCCGCAATTACAACAATCTGTTAACGGCGGGGTTTACCCCGCGATTACACACATCACGTACAAGACAGGATAAACCCTGTCGTTAACTTAACAGCCAAACGAAAATTCCACTGAAATATTACAAATTTCTTAATTGGTTGACCGAATGGAATTAACCGACAACGACGGTGATATGCGATGACCGTTTCAAATAAACACTTGAGGCTCCGCGTGATTTCGGACGAAATCGACTCGCCATTGGACCGCCATCAACACGAATTTCAATAACTTCGAAATCGGAGATATTGGTTGCATGTCGATCTCGATCTTGGGCATTGGCAAGCGCACTTTTGATAACATTTTCAATCAATCTTGCGCCGCGGCTTGGATAACAAGACAAAATCTCAAGAGCTTCATCGGCAAACCGACCGCGCACAAGATTAGCATACGGTCTGATTTTCCGCGCACTCATCGCACTATAACGAAGTTTCGCTTGATAGGTTTTATCTTTATCTTTCGGCATAATTCCACCTCAAATATTGTTTCGGATTTGTCTTTGCCTTACCTTTGTTACGGCGTAAACAATGGAGCAATACGGTTGATTAACGGTTTTGAACGATTTATTTCTTTCCGCCTTTACCGCCGTGTCCTCGAAAAATTCGGGTCATTGAAAATTCGCCCAGTTTATGACCGACCATTTCTTCTGTTACAAAAACTTTGTTGAAGACTTTGCCGTTATGAACAAGGAAGGTATGACCTACAAATTCAGGGACAATCGTGCAGGCGCGCGCCCATGTTTTAATTGGTTCTTTTTTTCCGGTTGCATCCAGTTTTTCAACTTTGGCATACAACTTAGGATTAACAAACGGTCCTTTTTTAATTGATCTGCTCATTTTCCAGTCTCAAAATTCTACAGGAAATGACAACAATGTCATGGAGGGGTGGACAAAAATTTTGTATCGCTCACAAATTCACGACAATTTCAAAATACCGTAACGTCGGCTTTTTCGTCGTCGGAGAATTGCTTTATTTGACGGTTTTCGTTTCTTTCGGGTGGAAGTTCCTTTGGTTGGTTTTCCGGTTGGAGTAACAGGATGTCGTCCGCCTTTTGTTCGTCCTTCACCTCCGCCGTGCGGGTGGTCGATAGGATTCATCGCGGTTCCTCGAACATGGGGGCGTCGTCCTAACCAACGGCTTCGTCCCGCCTTTCCGATAACAATATTCATGTGATCGATATTACCGACAACACCAATTACTGCTCGGCAATTAACCGGAACACGTCGAATTTCACCGCTTGGCATATTAATTTGAGCCCAACCGTTTTCGGTATCCCGTGCGACAAGCGTTGCTTTCGCACCGGCAGAACGGCATAATGCTGCACCTTTTTTCGGTTGTAACTCAATATTGTGAATTTCCGCGCCAAGCGGAATGTCGGTCAACGGAAGGCAATTACCAACAACCGGCGGAGCGGCGGAACCGCTCATTAACTTATTGCCTTCTTTCAGTCCTTCGGGTGCCAAAATGTAACGTTTTTCACCGTCGGCGTAGTACAACAACGCAATTCGTGCGGTACGATTGGGATCATACTGAATTGAATGAACGGTTGCTTCGATACCGTCTTTGTTACGGCGAAAATCAATTAAACGAAACTGTTTTTTATGACCGCCGCCGCGATGACGCACGGTGATAATTCCTTGATTATTACGTCCGTTTGTCCGGCGTTTTGGTCTTAAAAGACTTTTTTCCGCGTGGGAACCTTTCGTTAGTTCTTTGAAGTCACTAACGCTCATATTCCGGCGACCGGCATGATTCGCTTTATATTTTTTAACGCCCATGTAACAACTCTTTTAATCTCATCAATCCGTCAATAATTCGATTGGTCAATCTCATTATTAACTATTTACTAAAACCAATTAGTTAAAAAGTTATAAGTTATAAAATTTCGTTTGGTTGTTAACGGCGGAAGTTAGCTCCGTCTTTGTGCAATCGCGGGGTAAATCCCTCCGTTAACAAATACAAATAATCGCCTATTGCGAAAACAAATATTCTCCTGAATAATTACTAAATTTATTAATTTATTAAAAATATTCGGTTATTAAAATTAATTAATTAATTAGAAGTAATTAATTTTGCTTTCGGAATGGAGTTTAACGATTGCTTTTTTCCAATCCCGCCGTTTACCTTTTTTATTTTTTCGACGAAAATACACTGTTTTCCCTTTACGGTTTTGTGTTCGGACATTAACTACGGTAACGTCAAACAAATATTCAACAGCTTCTTTGATTTGTTTTTTATTCGCCAATCGATGTACTTCGAAATAATAGGTATTTTGATGCTCGGCGCGATGAAACCCTTTTTCCGTCACAATAGGTCGGAGGATAATCTGATAGGGTTCCAGTTCCAAATTCGTGATTGTTATATCTTTATTTTTAGGCATTGTTTGCCCCCATTCCTGATTTTTAATTTTAATATTCAGTTTGTATTAAATTCGTTATTAAATTGTTTTGTTTATATTTTAGGATTACAATATTTTGATAATTAGTTGGTTGCGGGTGATTGAGCGGGAATTTTGGCGACAAAAGCTTCAAAAGCCGCTTTGGTGAATAAGATACGTTTAGGTCGAAGAATTTCATAAGCATTGAGTTCCGAAACGGGAAGAATTCGCACGCCATCGATATTTCGGAAACTTTTGTAAAGATTGACATTATAAGATTCGATGGCAACGAGAACAGTTTCTTTAATTTTAAGTTCATTAAGAACAGTTGCCATTTCTTTCGTTTTTGGCGTATCAATCGAAAGAGCGTCAATCAATGTAATTTGCGAGTCGTTTATTTTGGAGGCGACAGCCATTCGGGTGGCGATCTGAAGAGCTTTTCGCGGCAATCGATACGACCAATCGCGGGGTTGTTTTGCAAAGATATGACCGCCGCCTCTTCGAACGCCGCTTCGTCGATGTCCTGCGCGGGCGTTACCGGTTCCTTTTTGGCGATACATTTTCTTTTTATGTCCGGCAACTTCGGCGCGGGTTTTCGATTTAGCGGAACCTTGACGGAGATTGGACTGATACATAACAACCGCGTCGTGCAAGAGTTGCGAACTAATGCGTGAGGCAATCGTACTCGGATCGACAATTAATTTATCGATTTCCTTTCCCGATTTATCAAAAATTGGTAATTCGATATTAGCCATGATAATTAGTATTGGTTCAACAATTCTTAATGTTATTGTATCTTGTTTCGATGATTATTGCGGGGCAAGCCCTACGTTATAAAGGTTATCGCGGATCAAGCTCCGCTGTTAAAATTTGTTCGGTAAAATTTATTCGGTAAAATTTATTCAGTGACTTTCGGGGTTAATTTCCAAGGGTTATTTTTTGGTGCGGGCAGGACATTAGTCGGGTTAATCCGAACATAACCTCCTTTAGGACCCGGCACAGCACCGCGAATGACCAACAGGTTATGTTGTTTATCAATCAGCACGACTTTTTGGTTCCGAATGGTTACTTGATCGGCTCCGTATTGACCGGGCATTCGTTTTCCTTTTTGTGTTCGGCTGGGAAACGCACTGCAACCGGAACTTCCTAAATGACGATGACATTTCTTAACGCCGTGCGAAGCACGTTGACCGGAAAAATTATGCCGTTTCATCACACCGGCGTAGCCGCAACCTTTACTGATTGCCGTAACATCGACGGAATGAACTTGTTCAAACAGGTCAACAGTTAATTCTTGCCCGATAGTAAAACCTTCGATTGGCACACGAAATTCGCGGATAAATTTTTTGGGTTCACAATTTGCTTTTGGTTCTGCATTTTTTCCGGCGGCGAGTGATCGTTTTCTACGTTTACTTTCGATAGCGGCGACATGACCGCGTTCACTTTTGAATGCCCGATTACGTTTTTTGTCTTTGAAACCGATTTGCACTGCTTCGTAGCCATCACGTTGATGAGTACGAAGTTGCAATACATTACACGGTCCGGCTTGAATCACCGTTACCGGAATGACTTCACCGGTTTCTGTGTACAATTGCGTACATCCGACTTTTTGCCCTAATAATCCGATTCCCATAGCAATTTGCGGGTTATGATTCAATTTTTACAATTTTACCGTTTATCTCGATTTATACTTATATACTTACGAAGTTAACGGTACTCCGAACAATATTAGTTATTTTGAATTATTTAATCAATTAATTAATTATTTTGAATTAATTATTTTTTTCCGGTTGCTTTGATTTTGATATCAACGCCGGCTGGCAAGGTCAATTTATTAAGGGCGTCGATTGTTTTAGCGGTTGCTTGTACGATGTCGATCACACGTTTATGAGTTCGGATTTCGAACTGTTGTCGAGCTTTTTTATCGACATGGGGACTGGACAAAACGGTGTACCGTTCGATCCGGGTTGGGAGCGGGATGGGACCGCGAACAACGGAACCTGTTCTTTTAGCCGTGTCAACAATATCGGCGGCACTTTGATCGAGTATAGCGTGGTCAAACGCTTCCATCCGAATACGAATTATTTCTTGTCCGATTCCCGTCACAGTCATTCTCCGCTGTTTTTATCCGAAATCCAATTGCCAAAAAACTTTATTAATTAAAGGATGATTCCTTTGAATTACTGTCAGTTGCAACAAATTCAAACTGAAGTGATCAAGGAAGTCAATAAATTTACCATCACACCGTTTTTCGTCAAGGGGAGAAAGTGGTACTTCGCAAATTTTTTTTATCCGATCAAAATCAGAGGCAACATTTGCTTTTCTGAAAATTGACAAGCGATTTACCTTTTCAATTTTTCTCCGTCTCACCGATTACGGTGAAAGAACATGATAATATACCCAAGAGATTCGATTAGACAATCCCCCCATCCGATATTCCATCATTTTTTTGTTTTTATTCACTCCTATTCCGCATGAGCTATCAAAAATATACGGTCTTGAATTTGATGAGTGATTGTTTTTTGTAATTCTTCAGTAGTGATCCTATTATTTATCATCAGTCCAATAATCAAGAGGTAGGCAACCTTTCGCCGAATGGTTTTTACTAATACGGCGATAGCCCGACTTGACTGTGGCGGGAGCGTCCCCGCTCCCGAAAACCTGTGTGCGGACGGAAAACGGAAATAGGATGGCGACTCAACTTTTTCGGCAGCGAGGACGCCCGCCACTCCTGTGTGCAGACGGAAATGGGAAAACCACTGAATAGATACAAATCAAATTTGTAATTGACAAGTAATCTTACAACAAAATTGTATCTTGTCAACAACACAACAACAAATTTGTCTGATTCTTTTATTTTTCACGGAAATATTGCTTTTTATGACCAACCAACAAACAAACACTCCCAATAGTAACTGTCTATTTTAATTTTCGTAAATTTGTTTACGAATGGAAATTACATGGTAGGCAACCTTTCGCCGAAAGGTTGCGCCGGTTGGTTTATTATTCGAGTTGTACGCGGTTGGTTT
>JAIROD010000730.1 GCA_031257725.1 Planctomycetaceae bacterium
GGAAATATTACTGTTGCAACCGGTGATAATTCATTGGTAGAAGTACTTCAGATTAGTGCCGATTCAAATGTTAGTGCATTAGCAGGAAGTATTATTATTGCAAGCGGTGAACTTTCAGCAATAACAGATTTTGATATTACCGATTCGGAAGTTTTCGCTGAAAATTATATTACTGTTGCAACCGGTATTGATTCACAAGTGGGTGACTTTAACATTCAAAGTTCAACAATTACAGCCGATACAGAAGATATTATTATTGCAAGCGGTGATAATTCAAAAATATCAGATAGTAGCGATGCAACAGTAACAGATTTTAACATTAATAATTCGACCATATTCGCTAAAAACAATATTACTGTTGCATCCGGTGATACCGCAATCGTGGACGGCTTTACTATTAAAGATTCAACGATTACCGCAGATACGGGAAAAATTGAGATTGCAAGCGGCACTGATTCAGAAATAAAAACAAAATTTGATATTGATGGTTCGACAATAACCGCGCAAGGTGATATTACTGTTGCAAAAGGTAATAATTCAAAAGCGAAAGATGCATTTACCATCAGTAATAATTCCAAAATTGAATCAAAAGCGGGAAGTCTTACTTTTGCGGAAGGTAATTATTCTGAGGTAGTGATTACTGCAACAGATACAGAATTTCTCGCCAAGCAAAATATTACCATTGCGGAAGGAACCGGTTCTACGGGCATAATTAGTATTAAGAGCAATTCTGCTACAAAAAACCTGACAGCAGAGGCTGGTTATTTGACGATTGCGGACGGCAACGGTTCAACGGGAACACTTGATGTTACCAATATGGACGTTGCTGTCGGTCAATTTATTCGTGTTGCGGACGGTAACATTGATTCCAACAACGACGATAAAAATTCAACCGGAACCTTCAATGTTACAAATTCAGAGGTAACCGCAGGAACGTATATTGAATTTGCGGACGCTGCTAAATCTGTAGGAACTTTTACCGCCAATAACTCCACAGTTAAGGCAACCGATGGTCATTTCATGCTTGCCAATTTAGGACAGGCAACAATGACGGTAAGTAATGGCGGTATAGTTAATATTCAAGATGCCGGAAATGATAGCACTCCCGAAGTGAACGAACAAAAAGCCGGATATGCAACTTTTGCAAAAGGTGTTACCGGTTACGCCAAAGGAACGGTTGACGGAGACGGTTCGCAATTCAATGTTGATCATGATCTTATTGTCGGTGAAGCCGGAACCGGTTTATTGTTTGTCAATAATAAGGCAACAGTTACGGTTGGCGGCGATCATATTATTGCCGATAAATCAAGCAACGGTCAAAAATCTTTCGGACGTGATGTTGTTAGTAATAAAGGAAGTTTGGAAGTTACAGGAGATCTCTATGTCGGTAAAGCAGGTAACGCCGGAGGTTTTTACGATTATATCGGTGTTGGTTATGAAGGCGGCGCAAAACAAGACCCAACACCATGGGGTGATTCGAACAACTTGACCGCAGCACCAAGATTACCCGACGGAATAACTCCTGATTCAAATTGGGCTAGTGTTCAAAACAATTCTCCGGGTCTTGCGATTCTCAATGGCAGTACGGTTGAGGTCACGAAAAGTGCTTATGCCGGTGCCGAAACCGGAGGTTACGCTTATATTCTCCTCGATAATAAAAATTCAAGCACGCCTAATACTCTGAATATTACAGAGAACTTTTATGTTGCCGATAAAGGGGAAGCGTATGTCCGTATTATTAACGGAAGTCTTGTTGATGTCGGGGGTGATATGATTGTCGGGAATCAAGGAAAGGATTCCCGTAACACAAATACAAGCAATTATGCCGGTCACGGAACGGTTCGTATTAACGGAAATGACAGCAATCACAGATCCGCAACGTTAACAGTAGGAGATGATTTAATTGTCGGTAACGAAGCCGGTTCACAAGGTTATCTCTATGTTCACGATTCAGGCAAAGTTAATGTTACCGGAAATCACACAATAGGAAACGAAACCGGAAGTTTTGGGCGTGATCATTTCGACGGACAAGGAACAACGTTAGAAGTCGGTGAAAATTTACGTGTCGGAAATAGCGGTCAAGCAGGCGGACAATATGAATATCGTATCAATGAATTATCTAATCCCGATCCAGCCGTCTGGTTCGATTCCGCAAATCTGTTACTAGAAAAACCGACATCGAATCGTCCTTCCGGCATTGTCGGAAGTACAGGGACAATTTGGGATACTGACAGAACTGTAACAAATAATAATCTTAACGACAACTTGACTTGGTCGGATATCGAAAAGAACGCACCCGGTCTCGCACTCACCGACGGCGCAAAAGGTACCGCAGAAAATATTTACGCCGGAACACAAGCCGAAAGTTTTAGTTACATTTTAATTGATGATAAACCAGGAAGAGACGGATCAACAAGTAGTGACCAAGCAGGATTGAAAGCAACCGCCAATATGGAAATCGCCGACAAAGGTACCGCCTACGTCCGTGTTCTTAACGGCGGGCAATTAGAAGTCGGTACAGAGATTGACAACGATTCGCTGATTATCGCGAAATCCGCCGGAAGTCAGGGAACGTTACGAATCGGCGATACCGACGGCGGTACACAAAAAAGTCTCGTTAATGTTACCGGAACATTGATTACCGCCCAAGGCGCACCAACCAGCGGTAATATCGCCGAAGGTTATTTGTACGCTAATAATGGAAGTACAACTCAAGTTACAGGAACTCATATTGCCGCCGAAAATAAAAATTCTTTCGGACGTGAACACTTCAACGGAAACGGAACGACTTTAACTGTTACAAGCGTCAATAACAACAATAACACCATCATCGCCCAAAGCGGACAATCCGGCGGACAATACCGTTATGTTGTGGACACAGGAATCGGTAAAGGCGGAAGTACCAATGATCCGACGGTCAGAACGGAACTTAGCAATGACAATAACGGTAAATGGTTCGATTCCGCGAATCTGTTACTCGAACCGGATCAAATAATCGAAGGAAATAATGTTAATTATCCCAATCTTACTTGGAACGACGTTAAAAATAATTCACCCGGTTTCGCTTTAACCGCCGGTGCTGTTGCCGCAACAAATAATACCATTGTCGCCCAAGAAGCAACCGGTTACGCTTATATCTTACTCGATAACGTCGATAATTCAAAACCAATAAAAGATACCAATCGTACCGCTTGGAATATTACGAACGGAGATTCACTCAATAAAGCAAACCTCACACTCGGCAATAAAGGCGACGCTTATGCCCGTGTAATCAATGGAAGTGTGTTATCTGTTCAGAATAATATGATTGTCGCCAACGAAAACGATTATGTCGAAGGCAATGCAACACAGAATAACCAATTCACCGAAGCAACCATTCGTATCAATAGTTCCGATTCCGCAGGAAATAACGCAACTTTGAATGTCGGTAATGATTTAACGGTCGCCAATAATGCAAACACCGAAGGAAATCTCTACGCCTACGAAGCCGCCAAAGTTACTGTTGGTAATGCCAGCCAGCACACCGGTAATTTTACAATCGCCGCCGCCGCCGAAAGTTACGGCCGCGCCCACTTCGACGGTGAAACAACAACCGCATCCGTCGGAGGAACATTGACGGTCGGAGAATCCGGTCAAGCCGGTTTAGCGTACATTTATAAAGCGCATCTCGGCTATGATTCCGATACGAATACATTCAATAACAAACTTAATGATCCAACACAATGGTTCGATTCCGTCAATACGCTCGATGATGATATTAACAACGCTTCTATTGTCGGTTCAAATAAAAACGGTTACACCATTAACGAAAATAATAATAGACAAAGAGCTTTTGCCGGTAACTTAGTGCAACAAAATAACGCACCCGGTTTGGCAATCACCGACGGCGCAAAAGTTACGTCCGGCATCGGTATGACCGCCCAAGAAAATACCAGTAACGGTTATATTGTGATCGATAACAAAGGAAATCACCAAACGGGACGTTCAACTTGGACAATCAATCACGGCTCTTTAACTATCGCCGAACATGGAAACGCCTACGTCCGCGTCCTAAACGGCGCAATGTTAAATACAACATCATCAAATAATGATGGTCATGTCATTATCGCCGCCGATACGGAAAGCCGCGGAACATTGCGTGTTCAAGATAAAGTTTCACAATTGATTGTCAAAGATAATTTGATTACCGCTAAAAACGGAGCCGCCGGTCAAGACAATGTTGCTATCGGTAACTTTTATTTACATGATCAAGCCCAAGCCGACGTCGGCGGTAATCATACTATTGCCGAAGGTATTTATTCCGAAGGACGTGACCATATCGACGGAAACGGGACAACAATGACCGTTAATGAAACGTTGACGGTCGGACAATACGGTTACGCCGGAAATTATGTTTATCACCAAGGCGATTCCGACAACGCCAAAGACCCAACAAATAATGCTACAGAATATAGTCGATGGTTCGATTCGGCGAATACGTTATTGGATTACAACGATGCGGACTTGTCAACGCAACAAAAAGAAAATATGCCCGGTTTGGCGATTACCGCCGGTGCGGTTGTTACAAGCGGCGACGGAATGATCGCCAAATTTGCAACCGTCAACACGCCGACATTACCCGCAGATTCAAACGGTACCGCTTATCGCAGTCAAGGTTATTTCGTGATTGACAACGCCAATTCCACCGCCGGAAACCGTTCAACATGGAATGTTGTCAGTAACTATTTTGGAGACGGCGATTTAACGGTTGCGCGCGAAGGAACCGGTTACGGACGAGTTCTCAATGGAGCGTTACTGAATGTTGCCAACGATATGGTTATCGCCGATTTAAGTGACGGAGACGGAAGCGGCGACGCCCGAAGCCGCGGAACGGTTCGAGTTTACGGAACAGGAGATAATAACGTTTCAACATTAAAAGTCGGCGGCGATTTGACCGCCGCCAACGAAGGAACCGGTTCCTTATATTTGTATCAAGAAGCAACCGGAACCGTAGGAAATGATCACACCATTGCAACGGCAAAAGGAAGTTACGGAAACGATCACATCGACGGGCATGGAACAAGATTAGATGTTGAAGGAACGTTGACTGCCGGAGATTACGGGCAAGCCGGAGGACGTTACGATTACATCGAAAACGGAAAAGACGGCGGAATTGCCGCCGATCCGGATCAATGGTTCGATTCGGATAATACGTTACTCACTCCAGACGACACCGGCTGGGATGACGTGAAAAACAACGCTCCGGGTCTCGCTATCACCGCCGGTGCTGTTGTTACCAGCGGCGGCGGAATGGCCGGACAACATCGTAACGCCGACGGAACTCAAGGTTACGGTTATGTCGTTATCGACAGCAAAGATAAATCCGTTAGAACAGACCGTTCAACATGGATTGTCAAAGAGAACTTAACCGTTGCGGAAAACGGTGAAGCCTACGTTAGAGTGATTAACGGTTCACTACTCAAAGTCGGTAATGATATGATTATCGGTTCAGACGAATACGGTTACGGAACTGTTCGCGTTAATCATACCGATCCAATAACCGGAACACCATCTGAACTTATCGTTCACGGTAATTTGACCACCGGAGGTAATGGTACAAATAATAATGATTACGCAACCGGTAATCTCTACGCCCATGACCAAGCACAGATTCAAGTTGATGGAGATCATGTGATTGCGGACGGACAATACAGTGTCGGGCGTGACCACATCGACGGAGCCGGGACGACAATGAATGTCGATAAGACATTGACCGTCGGGAAAAGCGGAGCCGCAGGAGGCTGGTATCAGGAAAACCGTTACGTTACCCAAGATAACAACGCTCTCGGTGTTACATCAACACATTATTACTTTCCCGATCCAACCGCACTCGGTGAATATGGTGAACGTTGGCTTGACAGCGAAGTCAATACCTTAGAAAATTTGGACAGAACCTTTGAAAGTCTCGGAAATCCAGAAAATGCCCAAATCGGTAAAACGACCGGAAATGCGCCCGGTTTGGCAATCACCGCCGGTGCCGCCGTTACAAGCGGCAGCGGTAAGATCGCCGAAAATGAAACGGCAAACGGTTACGTTTTAATCGATGATAAACGCATTGCCGGCGACAGCAACGATGAAAGTGTACGAACCCGTTGGATTGTTCAGAATGACGGTACGCCCTTCGGAACAGACGGTCAACTCGTCGTCGGCGGCGCAGGAACCGCCTTTGTCCGCGTCCTCAACGGTTCCCTGTTACAAGCCGATTCCACCGTAATCGCCCAAAAAGGTAACAACGATCCCAACCCCGACTACAAAGCATACGGCTATCTTTATGTTGTCGGCGGAAAAGAAAATCCGAAAGACGCTGCCGGTAACAATATTAAACTGTTCGACGCTTTAACCGGTGAAGAAACCTTCTGGCAACCATCCGAATGGATCAGTAAAGGCGCAACAGTGATCGGTGAAAACGCAGGGAATGAACGCGGAACGCTTCGTATCGAAGAAGGCGCTCACGGTGTTACAAGCGGGCTTTATCTCGGTCTCGCCGCCGGTTCACAAGGCGAAGTTTCCGTTTCAGGAACTCATGCCTCGCCCAATGATACCGCCGCTTCCATCCGCTCGTTACTCGAAATTTATGAAGATAAAAATTCCCCGTTCAAAAATTCCACTCCCAAAGGTTCCAGCACGCTGTCCGTTTCCGATTACGGCTACCTCTGGATGCACCAAAATTCCAAACTAAAACTTAACGGTGTCGGCATTATCAGTAACGGCGCCATCCTACACCTCTCCGAAGATAAAGAAAAATCTCTCGGTCTTTTCAATGTCAATGATTCCGCCGCAACCGCCGGTAACTTCGACGGTAACCCCATCGCCCAAAACAACCGCACCGCATTACTTGACGCAATGAAAAGTAAAGTTACCATTATTAACGCCCGAATCGAAGGCGATGGAACGGTTACCGGTGAAGACGGCGTGTTTATCGCCCACGACGCGGCGCATAACTCCACCAACTCCAAAACCGAAGTCGATCCGGGTCAACGTTACGATTGGAACAGCAAAAACGAATATTTCGCCTACTACGGAACCCTCACCTTCGGCGATTCCTTGCGAATGTCCACCGACGACTCCGAAGAACTTGTTACTAATTTCGACGTTAATTCCGGTTACTATCCAGGAATGGGCGGAACAAACGAAAAGACACTGGATGTTCACAACAAACCCGTTACTCCGCGCAAGCGCAACGCCGACCTCATCGTTGTCCAACGCGGACCCGACTCCAATTCCAAAGCCGACGTTCTCGCCCAATTAAGCGGTACGCTCAATGTCCACGCACGACTCACCGATTACTACATGGAACAAGATAACGATATTCTCGTTGTCCAAACCCTCAGCGAAACCAACAAACCCGGTACCATCGTCTCCATGTTCGATAATCTCAAAGTAATGCCGGAACGCTTCTTCGACGACCCCCATCAGGAAATCCGACAAGACTCCGAAGGTAATGATCAACTTTGGGTTACCTTAAAACGTAAGAATAACCCCTTCGAATCCGCCGGTAATTCCTATAACGAAAAACAAACCGGAAAAGGTCTCGACAGCGTGTATTTGGAACAAATTCAAACCGTTCAAAAAAATTGGCTCCCCGTGTTACGCAACTTTTGGTATATCGACGACAACGACGAATTCCTCAACGCCTATCGATGGTTCTCCGGCGAAGTCCGCGCCCACTCCTTACTGTTACCAATGACCACCCAATGGCGTTACGCCCATAACCGTATCGATTACCGCACATGCATGAACCCGAAACACAACCACCTCAACCCGTGCGATGAATCCGAAGGCGTTCCCGAACACTATATCCGCTGCGGCGCAGCCAAAAATCGGTGGAAAGAAAAATTGTTGCAACTCACCAAAAATGCCCGGCTCTGGGGAAGCGTTATTTATGACGATACCGAAATGGATAACGACGGTAACGCCGCCGATAGCCGGTTACATCGTTACGGCGTTGTCGTCGGCGCAGATCGCCCCTTCCTTAGACCTGAAAGCCACATCGGTATCATGATCGGTCTCGGACGCGCTAAACTTAATACCTATCAAGCCTCCGCCCAAAATGATGACCTCAACGTCGGTCTCTATCACGGTACAAAATTGTTCAACAATAACTGGGAATGGAAAAATTACTTGGGTGTCGGCGTTCAAGATTACAGCATGAACCGCGACGTTACACTTAACCTCACCGACCTGAACTGGAACAACGACGAATACGGGTTCATCAATAACCCGCTCGGAGATTTCGGCGGCAAACTCACCTCCGACTTCTTAGGTTACTCCCTCTCCGGAAGTACCGAATTCGCCCGACCTCTCTACTTCGGAAGTTGCGGTGAATATATGTTTCGTCCCTACTTCGCCCTCGACCTCGCAATGGTTTGGCAAAACAGCACATCCGAAAACGGACACTTCACCAATAGCGAACTCATCGCCCTCGATTATCTCAGCGCAACAAATATCCGCGTGTTCGGAAGACCCGGCTTCCTACTCGAAAGGAACGGAAGACACTCCACCTGGCACGCCGGTCTCGCCTACGCCTTCCTCATGGGTGGAAGACGATACACTAATGTCGATAACCAATTTCAAGTCGGCGGTACCAATTTTAATGTTCGCGGCACGGATGACGGTAACGGTTATTTCTCCTGGAACTTCGGAGGAAATGTTTATCTCGGAAAACGTAAACTCTGCTCCATTATCCTCGATTACTGGGGAACGGCAGGAAGTCATTCCATCACCCAATCCGCCCAACTCGGCTTTCAAAAGAAATTTTAAATTAAAAATCAGTTATTGTTCAGTAGAAATGGCGAAAACATAATACTATTGTCTCCATAACCTTATTTCCAACCTGATTTTCCTAACAAAACAACCTTAGCAGCAAAAAATCATCAAAAATCGAACCTTATTATCTTATTTTGATAGAAAAAGCATTTTTGTATTATTATTTTTTAGGAAAAACGATGATTGGTCAATAAGGTAATAAGGTTATTTGTTATATTGCCTTGTTGCTACTAAGGTTGTTTTGTTAGAAAAATAAGGTTGGAAATAAGGTTACGGGAGGCAATCACAATAGACCTTTTCGCTAACCATAACAATTATGAAAAAACACGAACAGGTTTATTTAGGAAAGGAACGCACGCGTCCCGCGTGCATCCCCAGAGTTAGTGGGAAATTAGACATTTTCACTAACTCATGCACGCGGGACGCGTGCGATCCTTCGGTTAGCGAAAAGGTCTATTACAGAAAATCATCGTCCATCACAAAATCAAAGAAATCACCGTTCAAGACACGATTGCAACACTTTCCGTTAATCTATTGCCCTTACAGGGCGTTGGTTTCTGAGGCAATCGCACCCGCCGCGATGCGGCGGGCTGGTATGTATTGCCCTTTCAGGGCGAAGGTATTGATCGGCAACCTCTAACGGGAATGGGGAGAACATCGCCCCAAAACGACAAACGCTCCCCCATCGAATGACCAATCTACTGAATAATTATTTAAATATAAGAATTTTGATTGGAGAATTCGGCGGTCAAAATAAAATTATGGACATAAATCTAAAAAAACGATGCCAAATTCCCTATTTTAACTTGTTTTGTTTTTGCGAAATCGTTAAAGTTCTTTTCCAAAATACCTTTCAACCTGACTACTAACTATGAAACGTTTGACTATTTTAAT
>JAIROD010000001.1 GCA_031257725.1 Planctomycetaceae bacterium
ACCGATACGGAAATTAATCCTCTTGAACACGATGAGCGTGATTTTTTGAAAGATTGGACATTTAAGACGGTTCGGGAAAATAATCGGATTCAGGCGGCGTGGTTTTGTTGGGAACCAAACGCTTTTGACAAATCCGACCAACAAAAAGGACGGTTTGCCGCACGAAGTTATCGGAACAATAAATCTGCTATTGAATCGGGTGATGTTGTCCGTCCGGATACCTCAGCGTATTATGTCAAACCGTTTCAAAGCGGTCAAACAGTGATTTCGACTCCGTATCAACGAAACGGTAATGGATCCGTTATTTCGATTTCCTCGCCGATTCGTTATCGTAACAAAACTCTTGGAGTGTGCGGGATTGACCTGAAAACGGACAATTGGACAAAAATGTTGTCTCAAACTCTTGAAAGGCATCCTTTGTTGAAGAATAACGGCAAGATTTATTTGATTTCGCCGGATGAAATTGTTACGGCATCGAATGATTTATCTGCTGTTGGTAAAACGTTTCGGTCTGACCGTGATCTTATTTCGGTAACGTCAACATTTGTCCTGACCGGTAAAACATGGACGGTTCGTCTTGATGTTCCCAAAACAGATATTGAGGCTTCCGGTTCTCAATTCCGTACAGTTCATGAAAAAACGCTTCAAACGGCAACTTCGGTAAAAGAATCACTCGCTACAGCAATTCAACAATCCATAACAGAATTAACAAAGGAACAACATGATGAGGAAAAACGGATTGGACGATTGATGTTTTTAACCATTTCCGTAATATTTATTGCCGGTTTTTTTGCCGCGTGGGGAATAACACGAATCATTCGGCGGCATGTGGAAAATCAGGAAAATCTGTACCGCCAAATTGTTGATGCGGTTCCATTGCCGTTGTTGGTTGTCGATACGGAAACAACAGTCCTGTTGAAAAATAAAACAGCGGAACAACGAAAAGTTAAACCGTCGGAGGATGCGCTGAAATTATTGTTTCAACGCAATACGCCGGTTACGGATATTTCGGCGGGGGCTTCACATTACAAAGTTCACTCTCAGCGTCTGCTTAACCGTCAGCAACAGGCAACCGGAAGCGTTCAGACGTTTACCGATACAACATTCCAAACGCAAACATCCCGACAACTTCATGATATTGAAACGATTATCGGAAAAACCAAGACGGATGTTAATCATATTGCATCGCTTAGTGATTCGTTACAAAATGGTCTTCAACAATCGACGAGCCGATTGAGCGAGATGATTGAAAAAGTCAACCGAACCAGCGAGTTGACGGATTCAAATGGGCGTAATGCCGCCGATGCCAACCAATTTACGAAAGATGCGGTGCAGGCTGTTTCAAAGGGACAGCGTCAAATGAAGGAGATGATTGATTCGATGCATCAGATTTGCGGCATGTCGGAGAAGATGAAAAAAGTTATCAAAACGATAGACGAAATTGCGTTTCAAACCAATCTGCTTGCCTTGAATGCCGCAGTCGAAGCCGCACGAGCAGGAACACATGGAAAAGGGTTTGCGGTGGTGGCGGAGGAAGTCCGTAATTTAGCGTCACGAAGTGCTAAAGCGGCAAAGGAAACAGCGGAGTTAATTGAATCAAGCAACACACAAATTCTCGGCGGAGCGGAAGTTGCCAATCAGACGGCAGGCGCATTGGATGAAATTACAAAAATGATCGGCGGCGCAACAGAACTTGTTGCGCAAATTGCCGAAACGTCAACCGAACAATTGTCTAATGTTCAGGAGATTTCGCTTCATCTTTCGCAGGTCGAACAAATTTCAAAACAAAATTATCAGGCAACCGAACAAGCCGCCGCCGCATCAAAAGAAATCACCGACGCTATTCGTGAAATTGAATCGCTGGTGTAGGCAACGCAACCACCGCAAGCGAATCCCGACTTGACAAATCTGAAAGAGGGATTATAGTATCCGCTTTGTATCACATTTACTATTTACCGTAATCAAAGGAAAATTGTGTTATGAGCGAACGACGAAAAGAAATTCGACGGCGACGGAAACGCCGTGCCAATTATACCGCGATGAAGTCTAAACTCGATAAAGCGGACGGCACCACAAAAGAAAAATTTATCGCGAAACTACGAAAAATGACTCCGGGTGCCGACGATCTCATTAAATCGTGGGAACTTGAATAAATGGTTTCGGTTTTTTTTGTTCCGTTGTTCCGTTATATGGCACTGCGAAGCGGTCGTTCGGCTGGTTTCGTCTGAGCCATCTCACGAAGAAGCCGATGCCAATTGGTGATGGAGCCTGCGGTGATACGTCCTAATGGTTTGGTCGTTTCACTTCCCGTTAAATGCGGCAGGCTCGCCGGAATATGATCAACCGCCATCAACGTCAGCATTGCCGTACACAACGAATCAAAAGTGTCCGCCGGAATATCAAGACGTGTAATCGGTATGATTGGTCTTTGCCGAAGTTGCGACGAAATCCGGTTCATCATCATTCCGTGCATACGAACTGATCCGGTTATGAGAATTTCCGGTTCGGAATGTTCGTTTGTTGTGTGTTCGGCGATCAATATTTGAAGGTGTTCGGCAATCGTTTCGGCAATAAAATAACTTGTCGTACAAAGAATGTCCTGATAAGAATGACCGTCGCGGGTCGATTGGGTAACAACTTTTAAGTATCGATCTGCCGGCAATCCATAGGTATTCCCGATTTCTTCCGGCGGTGCCAAAGCCCGAAGTTCCGCAAGCAATTTCGGTATCTGACAACCTTGAACGGCTAAACGTCCGCCTAAATCAAGAGACGTTTCTCCGCCGGTTAACTCCCAAGTTAACGTGTCCAAAAGCGATCCGCAGGGAATAAGGTCACGATGACTGATTCGTTGATGTGAAAAGGGATTTTCGGCTTTCGGCAAAAAAGTTAGTTTTGCTGTCCGCCCCAAGTCCAGCAGGATACGGTCATGCGAATCCGATTTCAGAAAAACCCAGACCGGTAATGGGAAAAGCGGACAACCTTTTCCATTGGAGGCAATATCTTGTACCGGAAACGCATCAACAATATTCAATCCTGTTTGTTCGGCTAAAAATGGAGCATCGCAAAGACTTTGGTAATACAATCCTCCACTGGTTGTCCGGCAACGGATTCCGGAATCGTAAATTCCGACCGCTAAAAGATCATTTTTCGCAAGCCGTGATTCTGCCAAAAGTTCATCAATGGCTTCTTCTTCGACACTTGCCAATTCGCGGAGAACATGAAAGAGGAGCGACGAAGGAATTTTAACATCCGCCGGAGCCAACCGATTTCCCCGAACATTTTTCAAAACCGTTTCCTGAAGAGTATTGTAACTGTCAACAATTTCTTGCGGCAAATCAAACGAAATGGTTTTACGAATTTCAATGGGTGCGCCGCTTCCTTGACCGTGAACTCCTATCAACGCCGATTCGATACGTTGGCAATGGGATGCCACACTAATTCCCGCAAACCAACGCGGTGAAGCGGTTGTATTTTTTCTGGAACCGTGAAAAGGAAGAAACGACATTGCAAAACCTAAACTGTTAAACTGTTGTTGATCAAAATGGAAAAAAACCGATATTGTAAAGATTATCGATTTTAGAACCTTATGTCTATGCGAATTTTTTAAATTTTTGCTCATGTTTACGCATTAAAATGAAATTCGGTTTAATTTGCGAAATTTACAAATTTTAGGTAATTTGACAAATTGGTAATCTTTAAAAATTGGGTAACCATTCAGTAGCGATCCTATTATTTATCATCAGGTCAATAATCAAGAGATAGACCATGTTTCGCCGAAACCTTGCCTAGCGTTCACCGGCTGGTTGTTCAATTAGGGTAATATATCAGTGAAATATTTTTTTTTAACTATTCAGTCGTTTCCTCCGAATGACCACCCCTAGCCCCTCCGAAGGAGGGGAATGATTCCCCTCCTTCGGAGGGGCAGGGGTGGTAA
>JAIROD010000803.1 GCA_031257725.1 Planctomycetaceae bacterium
ATTGTTTTATCTACCAGTTTTGATTTTTCTCCCAATTCTCAAACTCTTCATAATTCGGACTAACAATATCACCATTGATCGTACCTTTTCGGAAGGTTTCAGGATTATGAAATCCGGAAATAAAATAGGGATCGCAACAAAATTCTTCGGGAACGGAATGTGACGTAGATTGCGAATGTAAACGAAGTAATTTTTCTTGCAAAAATTCTGTCAACATTTGCTCTGTCAACAAACCATAATGGGTTGCCGGAATTGCCAACTCGTCAGGAATGGTCAATGTTATTGGCATGGGGTTGTCCTTTGTAATCGTTGTCCTTGAAAATTCTGTTTCCCAAAAGACGCAAGGCATTGCGTTCCTACAAAACCTTGTGAAAATTCTCACTGAAAGATTATTTCATTTTTTATTTTTTCAGACAGGATTGACAGGATAGCAGGATATACCGGATTTTATTATATCCTGACAATCCTATAATCCTGTCTTAAAAAGATGAATTTCATAGTAGTTACGGTATAACAAGGCGTGGAATAATACATTTCCTGTTTTTTTACCGGATTAATCATTCGTCCCGACAGCGGGCGGCTGAAAATTTGCATGTGGCAACACAATATCTTTCCTTCTGTTTTTGGGCGAGACGTTCAGGTTTTCGACCTTGCCGTTTTTCACTGCGCCCTGAATCACCGTATTGTTGCGCAGATGCAGTTTAAACGAGCCATCCCATTCGCGGGGCCATGCCGGCAGGAGGTAGATTTTATCGCCTACCTCCTGTACAACCATGCGTTGAAGGGCTATGCTTCCCGAACCGTTGTGGTCTAAATCGGGTACATAGTCGGGGTTTTCGGCACCGAACATGGGCAGACGAAAACGTTTACTGTATGTCGTCCAGCGATGAATCAGTCCCTCTTTTGCTTCCTCGCTCATGCCGGCGTAGGCGTACATGATTTGATCCTGTGTCCAGCATCGATAATTGAAAACGTTCTTGAAAAGCCTTTTTTCCATTGTTTTGGCAACGATGTCTTCCGTACCATGCCCCACGCCGAACAGCGAATATGGGAATACGGCATACAGTTCACCGTTTTCCGCATTGGCTTTATGAGCGAATTTTGCTGCCGGAAGGATGTACTGCTTTCCGTCCTCAGAGGCGAGGGGAATATCGGGCAATTGTTTTTTCAACTTTTCCCAATCCTTACGGTCGGACGGCGGAATGTTTTTCTCTTGCAGCAACCCGTCGATAAGATAATGTAACCCCGCTACGTCGGTAGTAGGATTCGTTGCGTCCCACCATGTCTCAAGTACCTGCGAAGGATAGAGCAATAGTTTTCCCTGCCCGTCGCGTTCGTAATGCAGATCGAAAAAACGAATCACTTCGCGCGACAGAGGAACGACCGTATCCCTGAAAAACGCTTCGTCCTGCGAATAGCGGTACAGTTCGAGTGCCATCACCGCCAGTTCCAGACCCGAATTGAAATGGTAGTTGTGATACCATCCCGGAGGCAGCGGTTCGCCTTTCTTGGTTTTGGGCGGTTTGTTTTTCGAACGGGGCGAATCGTCGATTTCGGCACCGGTGAGCTGTATATTTTCGCGGTAATAGGCACCTTCGTGTCCAAACCATTGCTTTGTAATCTTCTTCCTCAGATCAAGTATCGAAAAATAATAGTTAAAGAAAGGTCGCATCATTTCGAAATCTCCGGCGGCGAGCATGGGCCAGTAGAGCAGCCGCTGATTCTGAAAAGTAAAACGGTTTCCCCAGTCGCGTTCGTCTTCGCCGATGAGCGAGCCGTCGTTGGCGCGATAGTTCGGGAAAGGCACGGTGAAAATGCCGCCGTTAAACTGCGTCTGATATTCGCCGCGTCCCTGACATGCCATGATGAACCGGCTGACATTGTACGATTGCGCTACGATGTAACCGCCGTCTTTTTCACCGCGTTTACCGGGTTCAGCGGGTGGGGCGGTTTTTTCGCGTTCGTTCAGCGGCAGCGTATTGTCGGACGCGGTAATCCAACTGGTGTTCCAGAACGATTTCCACCATTCGCAATGTTTTTGATGCGCCTGTTCGCGGTCGTATTCTTCGGCGAGAATCCTGCGCGTTTCCTTTACCCATTCGCCGGTATTTTCGACCTGCTTTGTCAGGGATGCAATTTCAACCGAAAATGATTTCCCGAATCCGGCAAACGAACCGCTGTCGGGCGTCAATCCCTCGACCTGCATCGCACAGCCGAATGTCCGGCGTTTGAACGGGTCGGGATGCCGAGTGAGCATGTCTTCAATTTCGTAATACTTCAAATCGTTTTGATAACAGCTTCTTTCGCCGTTGGAATGATACCAGACCAGATGACGGTCGATTGTCTCAAACCGGTCGAACGAACCGTCGGCGCGTTCCCAAAATTCGGGGACAATCCTGACGTCCATGTCATTTGGCGACTGTATGTCCACATGATAGACCGGACGGTTGGCGTCCACCCATACCTTTATCCGAACCTGCTGTTCGGCGACGCGGTAGAAGGCTGTAATGTCGATACAGCCCTCGGCAAGATTCAGCGTTTGCCGGAAAGTCACACCGCTCCGGAACGGATTCGGATTTAGACGGATGCGGACACGTCCGGTTTTCCAGACGTTCCCGTTCCAGTCGAAAGCGTCCGTTTTGCCCAGCAACAGGAACAAATCCCCATTGCCGACGACATATACATTCGCGCCCAAATCGCCGTTGCCGACGGGCATCGACGCAGTAGCGTCCTTTCCGGGCGAATCCCATTCGACATTGTAGCGTGACACGTCGAAGCTGCTGTTGTTGTCGTTCCCTGACTTTTGCGCCCAAAGTCCTCCTCCTGCTGCGAGGAGAAGGATAATCACCGTAATAAATGTTTTTTTCATAAGTTTCTTTCTAAAATTAAAGGTTAAGGTATTTTAAGCACGCGGACAACACAGATTTTATTTGTCTGCGTCAATCTTAAATATCTGCGCTATTGACGTGCTACGGATTCCGGTATTTTCCGTTATTCCGTTTTCGAGAGAATGATTTGTATCGTTCCTGAATGGGTCTTGTTCGGGCGGAATATGAAAATATGCGATTCTTTCCGTCATATTCATATCTTTGATTTCTTCATAAATCTTCGCCTGAATTTGATTCTTCATTTCGACACAGTCGAAATCTTTTTTAATTGTTTCCATATTCTATTAATTCTTTGGGGGTTCTAATTTCAAGGACACTATATCCCTTTTTCATATTGACGCTGTTATTACCTCGCATTCGATTCAGATTCACACTGTGCTTAAAATTCCAGCTTGCCAACACGTTTACATTATTGATAGTGGCTATGGCAATATGCTGACAATCTTCCAAACTCGCCGGACCAATCACATTTTCGGCAATATAACTGTTAGCAAGAAGTTCGGCTTCCTGTGTCAGTTCTACATGTTCAAAACAATCCGCGTCGTATTGCAATAATAAGTCTCGCACATGCACCGGCGCATTAAGTAACTCTTTTTTCAATACGCCGGATAATATAAATATGACTTCTTTATTTTTTAAGCGTTCAAATAATGCTTGTGTCGCATCAGAAAATTCTTTGTCGAAAAAGCCGCCGACAATCGAAGTGTCAATATATATTCGCTGTTTCATCGTAATTACCTTATATATGCAAAGATAAAAAAATTGTGTGACTATTCAGTCGTTTGTGTTTTTTATTTTTACAACGGAACACACAAAACACTGAAAAGAACAGAACATTATTATTCTGGTATTTTTCCTTATTCCGTTGTAAAGTTTCATTAAAAATAAAATTGATGTTTAGCAACTCCTTGAAGAGTAACTGTCTATTTTGTTTTAATTTTTTGTAACTATTCAGTGTATTGTTGGTCTCGTTATTGTAGCAGCCGTTTTTAAACGTCTGCCATCGGGTCAACGCCGTTAGGCGTTTTATGTGAATAACCGCCGGTTCAGTATCTACTAACTGGCGGCGGTTATTCACGTTGAACCCTAAAGGGGTTGTTCGTTGTAATAAATCAATCACAAAATGAAAAACCTCCAATCGAGTGAATAGATACAATTTTTTTAACACGAAACACACGAAATTTCACGAAAAGGATTTTATGGAATTTTTAGTGTGTTTCGTGAAATTTAGTGTGTTTCGTGTTTAAAATAGACAGTTACGACGTAAGGCGTGAACATCAAGGACTCGATTCATCACGTCGCGTTTTTCAATTCCGGCATATTTCAAATCGCGGTCTAAATCCCTTACCAGATAATATGGAAAATGAAACAATTTTTCTTTTGGTGAAACATTTTCTTTTAGTTTTAGTCATTGTTTGAGATATTCCGTGAGTTCCAGGTACAATGGCAATGCCCCCCCTCTTGATTTTTCATATTTTTGGACGAGGAGAATGTGATGTATTGCCGCATCGATAAAAAATTCTGATTTCGTAACGATTCGTCGTCCATTTTTTGTTTCGATTGCTTCTGCCAGCATTGCCATGTTGCTGCTGTTGCCAGTAATGTTGCGGCAAGATCGCCCTGCGATGGTAACGGGCTTTTCTGTAACGTTTTCGCCGGAACAGTTTTACTATTCTGTTCCTTAGATTGGTCACCGAATTTTTGTTTTGGAATTTTGGATTCGTTTGACTCGTTGGAGTCTTTCGTCGCTTTTAATTTCCGTGCGTAAAAAAAAACAGAAATTCTGCTGAAATATTAAAAAATTTGTAACTATTCAACGGAAAGAAATGACTCATGGAACCGTATTACCGTTATCAATTGATTTTGCCGGACAAATTGTTTTACACATTCCACAGCCGACACAAAGTAAAGTATTAATTTGAATTTGTTCATCAACTTTCTCAATTGCGGGACAACCAAGTTGTAAACATTGCTCACATTTTTTACACTTTACTTCATTGACCGATAAACGATTTCCCAACTTCTTGCGTAAATACAGTGGACACGGTTTTCGTGAAACAATCAGATAGGTTTCCGGTGAATCAATTGCTTCCTGTAACATGGATATGGTTTGCGGAATGTTATAAGGATCGACTGCCGCAATATTTTTGATACCGCAAACCCTGCCGAAATCTTCAATAGAAACTGTAACGGTTTGTTCTCCCATTAACGTTTGACCGGAACCGGGATTTTCCTGATGTCCGGTCATTGCCGTGATCTGATTATCAGCAACAATAATTATTGCTTTTCCTTTGTTGTAGGCAATATTAAGCAAGCCGGTAATTCCAGAGTGAAAAAAAGTCGAATCTCCCATTAGTCCGACAACCTTCTGACTATTCCGACATTTCGTTGGAGTTACAGTTAAACTTTGACGCAATGCTTTGTAACGTAACGCTTGGTCAATACCATGAGCCATCGTGATACCGCCACCCATACAAAGAATGGTGTCCATTCGTGAAAGCGGCGGCGATGCACCAAGTGCATAACAACCAATGTCGCCAGTTACAATAACATCGAATTTTCCCAACACATAGAACAGTCCGCGATGAGGACAACCCGGACAAAGTGTTGGCGGACGAGTTGGAAGAACCGGAAGCAATGCCATTTCAACAGTGTTACTTTTACCGGAATTGATGCCTGACTGATAATTGTTTCTATAATATTACCGGATATTTCCGGCGTTTCGAGATAATCTGTTTCGATAATATCCGCATTGAAGTATTGTTTCGCCAATTCAATCAGATGTTCCTCCATCGCTTTAAAACGCGGATAATCATCACGGACAATGTAATCATCCGGTGCATCGTTTTTATGGGAAATCCTCAGTTCTAAACGGTGAAGTCTTGTTTCAGGTGAAGCAACAAGAACAAATGATTTCCCGAATCGCGGATGACTATGTAACAAATTTTCAAAACGTTTGGAAAGTTCTTTGTTGCCGTTGGAAGAATGAAATACGATGGAACGAAGAATAATTGTGGAATCTTGAATCGTTGGTTGTAACGGCGGAATGTATTCGTCCAAATCAACTCGCAGTGCCGCATAGTAAAGCATACCGGTCAATTCCTCAGACAATTTTTCTCCGGAAGGTTCAACATAATAGGATACACAATCAGGATATTTTTCGGACAAAAAAACATCCACAGAAGGTTGATTATTTTTAAGATCAACAACAGCCGAAATCCGTAAACCTGTTTCTGTTTGTAATTTTTTTAATGTTGGAAAATAAAATGTTCGGGCATGAGGCCCACAACCAATGAGTAAAAGATTTTTGAAGGACATAATTATATGTAACTGTCTATTTTATTTTATTAATTTCAAAGTGATATTAAATTCACGTAACTATCATAAACTACAATTTTGTCCTGAAGGGACATTTCCAATCTAGCCGTGTGTGCGGTGTACTCA
>JAIROD010000136.1 GCA_031257725.1 Planctomycetaceae bacterium
AGGGTTAGCGAAAAGGTCTAATAATAAACCGTTTTGCTGGGGCAAACCGTTTGGGAATCAGTGAAATCTCAACCGGCGCGACCGTTCGGCGAACGGTCGCCTACCTGCCAATAATTGACCTAATATTTTTATCCATGTTAACAACCACACTCTGAACGCTAGGGAATTTTTTAGAGATACCCAAATAAAAAACCTCATTCAGAAATCGAATGAGGTTTTAGACCCTATACCGACTATAATCGGTCACTCACGGACAGAGGAATTTTCTGCCGAAAATAACATGTTCTATTATTATTTACATGGAGTACAGGGTGGAGCAAGAGCTTCGCACGCTTTGGGCGCACAAGGTTCCGGTGCTGCTTTTTCACAAGCGGCCGGTTTTGCTTTTTCACAAACGGGTGGAGTACATGGTTGCGGTTCCGCCTTTTCACAGGCAGCCGGAGCCGCTTTTTCACATGCTTTCGGTTCAGCCTTTTCGCAAGGAGCCGGAGCCGCTTTCTCACATGCTTTCGGTTCAGCCTTTTCACAAGGAGCCGGAGCCGCTTTTTCACATGCTTTCGGCGTTACTTTTTCACACGCTTTGGGCGGTGTGATTTTTTCGCATGGTGCTACTGCTTTTTCCGCCTTTTCGCATGCTTTTGGTGTTGCCTTTTCACAAGGAGCAACCGGATCGCAAGGACCGCATGGCGTACATGATCGTTCTTTTTTACCAAGAATACGATCAAGTAAAGTGAGGGATGGTTTCTTCACTTTACACACCGGTTCGCATGGCTCACAAGCGGCCGGTTCACATGGCGGAACCGCAACCGCTTCCGCTTGCTCACAAGGCTTGACTTGTTGGCATGGTTCACAATCACCGGCAAAAGCAAAGGAACCGGCAAAACATACCAGCGAAAGGAACAAGGCTGGCAACATGATCTTTTTCGACATTCTTTCTCTCCTTACTTGGGTTTTAGGACTCCGGTGTGGTGCCTTCGCACAACACTGAATTTCTTATAGAACACTTTTTTAAAAATAAATAGTTAGTCGAACATTCGATAAACTACAAAATCTCGTAATCGGATTCAAAACAAACTTCTCAATCGAACTTTTTAAACAAACATCACCATATTGTTCGGACAAAATATACAAGATAAAAAAGGAATCGACGTAAAATTTCAAGCAATCTTTTGCAATTTTTCAGCGATTTCTCAATCAATAATCCTTTATTCAGTTATAGTTGCCTTAAATTTCCCAGTCCGTTAAAATTACCACGTTCTATTTTTCGTCATTTAACATTGTGATATTTAGGCAATTTACACAAAAAGAAAACGATATAATATCTCTTGTTTCCAATAATCCTTAAACATATAATGTTCCCATCAATTTTGTTATTTTCCTGTAAAGTGTGTGGTGTATTATGGCGAATTTTTTTCGTGCGATAAAGCGGACATTTAAATACCGTTTTCTTTTGGTTTCTGTTATTTTTTGTGCGTGGCTGGTTGGTTTGCTTTGGGGAGGAAATATTGCGGCGGTCGTTTATCCTATTTCAGAAATCTGTCTGAAAAAAAATAGTACCTTCACAACATGGATCGAACAACAGACCCTTGCTAATCAAGAAAAAATCCGGTCAACAGTAAAAGAACTTCAAATTCTCCAATCTGCCTCACCGATAAAAAAACACCAAATTGCCCAGAAAACAAAATCGCTTAACCGTTTACGGTATTGGGATTCGTGGTTGCGTTGGGTTCAACCTCTCGCACAAAAATACACGCCCAATGATTCCTTCAAAACCGTGCTTTTTTTAATGGGCGTTATTCTGATCGGTACCATTGTTAAAATTGTTTTTATCATTGCTCACGGAATTCTTTCCGCATGGATTGCCCAGAAAACGGCAATGGAAATTCGTGAGGAGTTTTTCCGAAAAGTTCTCAATTATGAGGTCAACTATTTCAATCGCGAGGGAATTGCCGACACCATGAGCCGTTTCACTAACGATATGTCCATCCTAACCGCAGGTTTGAATGTTATCTACGGCAAGTTAATTCGTGAACCGATTAAAATGGCGGTTTGTTTGGTTGGGGCGGCGTGGCTCAGTTGGCCACTTCTTTTGGTAACATTGCTCCTTGTCCCGCTTGCCGCTGTTTGTATCCGATGGCTTGCACGTTCCATCAAACGGGTTGTCCGGCGCAGTATGGAAGAAATGTCCAACCTTTACGGACAACTCGAAGAAACATTCCGGTCAATTCGTGTTGTGAAAGGGTTTACGCGTGAACATTTTGAACGGACAAAATTTCGACGGATTAATCGGACTTATTGCGTCAAAGCTATTAAAATCGCCAAATATGAATCGTTGACCAATCCGCTGACGGAACTGTTTGGTATCCTGATGATTTGTATTGCTATTGTTGTCGGGGCGTACCTTGTGATGGGCAACCGCACCAATCTTTTGGGAATTCCAATGCTTACGGAACCGATGAGTTTTAGTGAACTTATTCTTTTTTTCGCTCTTCTGGCAGGTTCTGCGGATCCGGCTCGTAAGTTGTCGGATATTTTTACGTTGTTTCAATCAGCCTCAGCCGCTGCGGATCGGATTTACGCTTTAATTGACCGGAACGTTCCGATTCAGGAAATTGATCATCCAATCCCTTTGCCCAAACACCATCAATCAATCCGTTTTGAAAATGTCTGTTATCAATATGATGAAAACCGTCCGATTCTCAAAAATATTTCGCTTGATATTAAGTTTGGCGAATGTATTGCGATTCTTGGTGCTAGCGGTTGCGGTAAAAGCACGCTGTTGAATTTGATTCCGCGATTCGCCAACGCTAATTCGGGGCAAATTCTGATTGACGGTTTACCCATTACCGCAGTTCGGATTCGTGATTTACGTCGGCAAATCGGATTGGTAACACAAGACCCCATACTATTTAACGATACCGTTTTGAACAATATTCGCTACGGCAGTCCTTCGGCAACCACAGAGGAAATTATCGAAGCCGCCCGATTCGCCTTTGCCCACGAATTTATCGAGACGGAATTATCTGAAGGTTATGCGACTATTGTGGGACCTGCCGGCGGACAACTTTCCGGCGGTCAACGTCAACGTATTGCGTTGGCGAGAGCGATTTTACGCAACCCGCCGATTTTCCTTCTTGACGAAGCGACAAGCCAAATTGATATTACCAGTGAAAAAATGATTCACGAAGCCTTGTCAAATTTCAAAAAAGGACGAACAACAATGATGGTAACACATCGTTTATCGGCTCTTAATTTGGCGGATCGAATTATTCTGATGGATGACGGAAATATTATTGCCGTTGGAACTCACGAAGAACTCCTACAATCCTCAACGCTTTACGCAAAACTGTTCTGAGAATTTGATTGAAAGTAATTGAGTGTCTTTAATAATTCAATTTTTGTAATATATCAGTGAAATATTTTTTTTTAACTATTCAGTCGTTTCCTCCGAATGCCCCCCCTAGCCCCTCCGAAGGGGGGGAATCATTCCCCTCCTTCGGAGGGGCAGGGGTGGTAAAAAATAAAACTTCAATCTCGGAAAAATTCCACTGATATATTACAATTGCGGAATAGTTTATTTTTCTCATTCCCCCCCCCAAAAAAAATAGGAAACAATCGAAAATTCTCAAATCCGTTCTTTGATTGTTTTGCCGACATCAAACGTCATCGGTATATTTTTACTTTTTGGGGTAATTTCAATTTCGTATGGAGTTGTTGCGGTATCGGAAAATCTCTTTTCTACCACTCGGTAGGTATTGTATGACACCACACTTCGCTCGCCGACATCATCGTTTCGGTAAACAATGTCATCGTCGATATTTTTAATTACAACAATTTTATATTTCCCTGCCGGAACTCCTGCAAAACCGTAGGTGGACATCTTAACAATACCGTCTGTATCTGTAACAGCAACAGGACGATATTTCATTTCGGTATCCGTTTGTGGAATAAGTTTTACGACAGCATCGGGCAACGGTTTATCGTCCTGAGTTATCGTAATGATACATGGAAAAAGTTTCGGTAAATCATTTGGTCGGGACGAATCGCCGCAACCGGCAAGACAAACCAATAACAAATAAACAAAAATAAATGTGTAGTTTCGCATCATAATAGGATAGGATAAAAAATGAAAGTTATACTCAACAATTCTATGACGAATAATAAGGAATGTTTATTTACTGAAAACGATCTATTGATAATTTCTAAAAACTTTAACGAAACATTATTGTTATTCGATTTCAATCAATTTCAGTTGACTTTAGTCGATTTTGTTTTGTCAAAAAATAGGTTTTTAGAAGTTTCCTAAAGTATCGTACTGTTTTTAAACGCACTAAAATGTTTTACTTTCGCCGCCTGATGGTGTTCCCAAACTTCCCCAAACGCCGTAGGGACTTTGACCGGTCAACCACTTACCTTGAATGCTGTCTGGTAGTCCATTTGTGTCAATTGTATCACTCACAAAATTGACCGAACCATCCACCCGTGCAACATTAACTCCGCCGGTGTGATAGCTGTTCGCTGTATAAAATCCGCTTGTCGATTCACTGGTATTTTTTACACATGACGGCGCATTCGGGGGCATAATAGTATTGAAACCGGTGTACAATATCATTCCATCTAAATAACGTGCACAACGCCAAAAATCATGCGCTGTACCGGTAAACTGTTGATCGTTCCTAATTGCCATGCAAACGGCAGGAGACCAAATCCAACTGCCGATATCAATGCCTGATAACGATGCGATACCGCCTTTAATATTGTTCGTTCCGATACCGGTTGCAACGCAACTTTCACTTATAAGAATTGTGTTACTTGTCCCGTCTGTTACGGCTGACAAATTTTTTCCCTCCGACCAATAGAATATTCCACGTGAAGAAACATCACCGTCTTGACCGGTATCGTTTTGTTGTAAACGATTGGCACCGTCACCGTAACTGATAACGATGTTTCCTACTGCCCCATGCCGATTGCGAGATCCGCCCGTGATACTTGGATTTCTACCGTAGGGATCTGAAGGACACCGCAACGTAGCAATCTGCTGGGTAACAGCCTGGGTTGCATCAACCATTCCTGTATCGGGGTAGGGATTGGTTGTTGTTGCCCGTACCGCGTCGAATATACTTTGCTGTTCCATAAATGGAAGAAGCAAGTAAGTAGCACTGAACCGGTCACCGGTGGTATGACAACGGTTTCGGGCGGCTGGCAATGAATTGTAAGTGTCGTGGTAGTTATGGGCAGCAAGTACCCATTGCTTCATGTGGTTTGAACACTGCATCCGTCTTGCCGCTTCACGCGCTGCTTGAACAGCGGGCAACAGAAGAGCGATTAACATGCCGATAATCGCAATCACCACAAGAAGTTCGACTAACGTAAAGCCGAACTGCGGAGAACGTAAAAGAGTTGAGAGTTTTGCCGAAAAATGCCGGAAAACCGGACACTTTCCACTCTCCGTTCTTAACTCTTTCCTACATACTGCCCCCCCCCCCTGTCTTTCCCATTTTAACATTTGGCATTTTTCAAAGAAAAACGCCAAAATCTCAACCAAACACATCACTAAATTTTTCATAGTCAATCTCCTTATTTTATAAGGTTTCATTGGAATAATTGCGATTCGCTTACCGCAAAACAAATGGCAAAACAACGTATCGCAATTGAATTAGATTCAAATTTTACATGGAACCCAACA
>JAIROD010000822.1 GCA_031257725.1 Planctomycetaceae bacterium
TTACTCCGAATGACCACCCCTAGCCCCTCCGAAGGAGGGGAATAATTCCCCTCCTTCGGAGGGGCAGGGGTGGTAAAAAATAAACTTCAATCTCCGAAAAATTCCACTGATATATTACTTTTTACCATGTTGTTCCGTTGGTGTTGCGTTATTCAGATAAAAACATTGATTCCCTATCATTACAACGCAAAACCAACGGCTAGGTTGGAAACATCCCGCCGGGATGTAAAAAACTGCTCTGAAATATGACCAAAAATTAAAATAGACCGTTACGTAGGCAACCCTTCGCCGAAAGGTGTTCACCTACGGTTGCCTACCTCTTTCCGGTTTGACTTAAGTCTTTATGATATAAGGACTGGAGGAAACGCATAGGCGGCTGTTCAACGGCTCATTTCCTGCCGGTTATTTCGTTATGTAAAAAAATTGTTGAGTTGAATTAAATTACGTTCCATTAAAATACTCATATATGACGGTAACGAACCAGTGGGAGTCAACAGGGCTTCATCATCTTCACCATCAAGCAAATACAAATTACGCAACGAAATTTGTTTGGTTTGCGGATCAATACCGGCAACTTCGGCAATTTGCGAAACACATCGCCGTCCGTTTTTCAAACGTTTGAGTTGCACGACTAAATCTATTGCCGAAACAATTTGTTGATGAATAGACGAAACGGGCAAGTCCGCCGCCATTTGAACAAGCACTTCCAAACGAAGCACAACATCTTCAGCGGAATTAGCATGTATTGTTGTCAAGGAACCGTCGTGTCCGGTATTCATTGCCTGAAGCATGTCCAACGCCTCCGCACCGCGGCACTCTCCCACAACAATCCGGTCTGGACGCATACGAAGAGCATTTTTTACTAAATCACGTATTGTATAAGCACCGGTTCCTTCTGTATTGGCATCTTTGGTTTCAAGACGAACGACATGTTCCTTATTTAATTGTAATTCCGCCGTGTCTTCAATAGTAACAATCCGCTCATTGGATGGAATAAAATCACTTAAACAATTCAAAAGGGTTGTTTTGCCCGAACCGGTACCGCCTGAGATGATAATATTTTTTCGGCATAAAACCGACGCACGTAAAAATTCCGCTGCAACACGTGAGAGGGAACCTTCTTGTACTAAATCCTCAATGAGAAGCCGGTGACGTGAAAATTTCCGAATAGTCAGACACGGTCCGCTCAAAGCCAACGGATCAATAATCGCATTAACACGGCTTCCATCCTTCAACCGCGCATCAGCAAGCGGGGTCGATTTATCAATATGACGATGAACACTTGCCACAATACGATGAATAATATTAACAGTAACTTCATCGGAAATAAAACGATGTCCCGAATTTTCAATACGTCCTTTTTTTTCAACGAAAATTTTATCGGAATTAATCACCATTATTTCCGTTACTGACGGAAGCCGCAAGAGGTCTTCAAGAGGTCCGTAACCGAAAAGGATATTCATTAAACTGCGTTTCAAATGACAAAGCGCAATATAATTAAAAAAACTGCGGCGTTTGGACATTTTTTGTACAAATTTATTCCATACATCCCAGAACAATAAATCGGCTTTTTCCTGTTTATCTTCATTATTACGGCATTCATCTAATTTCATTTGGACGAAAAAATGCCGGATACAGGACAGTAATTCATCTTCGGAAGTACGGTGCCGTTTGATTTGTGTTTCCCAAGGATGTTCTTCCCAATGTTCTTTTTTATCACCGGAAAGTTGCGCAACAAGCGCCTCATGAACTCCATGACCGGCAAGATGATGACTTAATTCCAGGTTGGAATCATCCTGAAGATTACAAATATTATTGGCGATATCTTCGATATATTGTTCTACTTTGGAATAGAATTTGATATTCGTTTCGCTGTGTCCGGCAGTTTCGCCGACAAGATTGGAATAACCGGATTTATTCAATTCGTCAAGAAGTAATGAATGAACTTTACCGAGAAATTCCGACATTTTCTGATTTTTTTGGAACAGACTTTCTTTTTGCGATATTTCAGTTTCCTTTGGAATATCAAAATAAATATCGAATGGAAAGATACGGATGATATCATTGGATTTCAATAAATACGTATGTTCACCGATTATCTGAACCTCGCCGATACTTAGACCATTCAAGCCAAGAGCCTGAACACGCCAACCATTGGCTTCTTTCCTAAGAACAGCAGCAAATTCCGCAACAAATGGATTGTCGAGAATAAGATCATTTTTAGGATTACGTCCGATTCTGATTGTATTTCCAAAAAATTCCGTAACTGATTGTGTACGGTCTGTAATATGACTGTATCGGATTTGCATTTTATTGTTCTTGAATTTTATTGTTTTTTTTATTAGACCTTTTCGCTAAGTAATTGTCTATTTTGTTTTAACCTTTTTAACACGAAATAACAAGAAAAATACAAAAGGGTATCTCTGATCATTCAATTTTTTATTTTCAACCGATTAATTAATAAATTAATAGTTAACGACGGGGTTTACCCCGTGTTCTAGGGTTAAGCCTAACAACGCGGGGCAAGCCCACGCCGTTAACTTTCGGTAAATTCTGAATGATGAGAGATTCCCA
>JAIROD010000824.1 GCA_031257725.1 Planctomycetaceae bacterium
TGGGAATCTCTAATAATTCAGAATTTACCGCAAGTTAACGGCGTGGGCTTGCCCCGCGTTGTTCAACTTAACCCTAAAACACGGGGTAAACCCCGTCGTTAACTATTAATTAATAGGCAGAAATAAAAAATTGAATTATTAGAGGTACCCGTTTGTTAAAGCAATCCAATACCTTTTCGAAAATTCCACTGAAATATTACTTCGTTTTTATTCAAGAGGAATAAGAACACTTGGTACTAGAAAACTCGCCAACATTACCCGAAGTTTAGCGGTCAGGGGGATTCCTGAGACCTTCCCCTTGCAAAAAAACAAAAAAATGATATAAATTTACGAGTTTTCTTTTCCGTGTTCGTTTCGGACTTGCGTATTGAATGAACGACTCAGAAAAGGGAATCTCTCATAATTCAGAATTTACCGAAAGTTAACAGCGCGGGGCTTGCCCCGTGTTGGACTTAACCCAACAACACGGGGTAAACCCCGTCGTTAACGAACACACGGGGTAAACTCCCGTCGTTAACGAACAATACGGGGTAAACCCCGTCGTTAACGAACAACACAGGGTAAACTCCGTCGTTCAACTATTAACTAATAGGTTGAAGATAAAAAATTGAATTATTAGAGATGCCCAAAATAGATTTTCAGTAAAATCCCCAAATTAAATTACTCCCTGTAAGGAAAAAACATTATGGTCACATCGACTTCGGAATTTGATTTGAAACAAACTATTTTGTTTGACGGACCATTTGGTCCCATTGAAACAGACCGATTGGCTCATGCCGTTAGTTGTGATTTCAGCCAATTCGATATTCTTCGTGAGGCAATTAACGAATTAGAGTTGAAGGAAATGCGTGAAGAGCTGACTCCGGCTGGACGTGTTCGGCTTGGAGTCAGTCTTTATCTTGCGGGGAGATATGAACTTGCGGTTGCCGCACTCAAAAAAGGGGACAGCGGGGCATTGGCATCGTACTATCTCGCACGGTCATTTTTTGCGTTGCGGCGATACGATGAAGCCTTGAAACATTATGATCTTGCCCAAAAAGCAGGTTACAGTGTTGATGTTTGCCGTCTTGGAAGAGCGGAGGTCTATCGATATAAAAATCAACCGGAAGAAAGTCTCAAAGAATTAGACAAACTTTCCGGCGCAATCGAACAAACAGCGGAATATCTGTATCAACGCGGTGCAACAGTTGCGATGTATGGAAATTTGGATGAAGCGGTTAAATTGTATGAACGTGCGGTTGCGGCGGATAAAAATCATCCGGGCGCTTTGTTCGGGCTGGCTTTGGAACGGGAGCGCGGCGGATACGACGAAGAGGCTCTCGATTTGTACAAAAGAGCCGCCGCCCATTTTCCCGCCAATGTCGGAACGTTATTCAATCTCGGATTGCTTTACGAAGATTTAGAGCAATATGAGCAGGCAGTTAGTTGTTATCAACGGATTCTTGATGCTTATCCGACCAACCAGCGAGCCAGACTGTTTCTCAAAGATGCCAGAGCGTCCAGTGAAATGCACATTGACGAAGAAGCCCAACGGAAAAAAGACCGGATGGGTCAAATATTGAGTATTCCGGTTTCCGACTTTGAACTTTCGGTGCGTAGCCGGAATTGTCTGAAATCAATGGGAATCGCTTCACTCGGCGATCTTTGCGCCCACACGGAACAAGAATTACTTAACAGTAAAAATTTCGGCGAAACCAGTTTGGTTGAAATTCGTGAAATGTTGGCGCTCAAAGGGCTTAAGCTTGGACAATTCGCTCCCAATAAGCAAACGCCGGAACCTGTGGAAATTGAAACGCTCAGCCCCGATGAACAGGCAATCTTATTACGGCCTGTTACGGATTTAAATCTTTCCGTTCGTGCCAGAAAATGTATGAATCGGCTTGGTATTCAAACGATTGGCGAACTTGTTCGCAAAACTGCCGATGAATTGCTCGAATGTAAGAACTTTGGAGTTACCAGTCTGAAAGAAATCCGTGAAAGATTAACCGTTTACAATATCAAATTGCGTGGTGAATAAAGAAAATTCCCAATATATCAGTGGAATTTTCCAAAGGTAGGCAATGTTTCGCCGAAACATTGCGCTGGCGTACTCGCCGATTTGACTCTGTTTGTAGATGGAAAAGGGGAAAACCGGATCAACCGCTACGGAATCGTTATAAATTGCAACAAAAATATTTTTTCGTGTAATTTCGTGTGTTTTGTGTTAAAAAGGTTAAAACAAAATAGCGGTTACAATTACGATTGCCTATTATCTGATAAAATGCGGTTGGTGATTTCATTGATTGGGAGTGAATCAGTTTCGATAATTTCGCGGGCGGTTTCAGAGTAGAGGGGATTACGTTTTTCGAGTAAAGCGATAATTTCTTCCAGTGGTGTTAATGAAGTTAAATTAGGACGCATGGTTCCAGATGCCGGATCGAGTTGGATTCGTTGAAAAATTGTTTCCGGTGTTGCGGTGAGCCAGATAACGTGTCCCGCATTTTTGAGCCGACGACGTGTTTCCGGTCGAAGAATCGCGCCGCCGCCGGTTGCCAAAACAAACGGATTCGATTCATTTTGTTGCAAAATTTCTGCAATGGTTGATTCTTCTATATTACGAAATTCCGCTTCTCCATTTTGTGCAAAAATATCCGCGATACTTTTTCCGGCACGCCGCTCGATTTCCGAATCGGAATCAAAAACCGGAATTTGAAGTTGTTCACCGAGTTTTCGGGCAATGGATGTTTTACCGGTTCCGCGATAACCAATGAAAATCAAAGAGTTCATAGTAAACGACAACATTGTTTTCAGCCGTGCTAACGAGGCTATTAATGATTACTTTGAATTTGACCGAACTATTCGCGGTCAATAAATTGTTATGGGGCATCTCTAATAATTCAATTTTTGTAATATTTCAGTGAAGTTTTCGTGTATTTCGTGTTAAAAAAGTTAAAACAAAAATAGACAATGACGTTTTCGTTTGGTTGTTAACGACGGGGTTTACCCCGTGTTTGAGGTTGACAGCGGGGGTATCCTGTTTTGGTAACTGTCTATTTTGTTTTAATTTTTTGTAATATTTCAGTGGAATATTCCTGATTATTTCTGATTTAGGGGAAAGTGGATAGCCCCCTACCAACCTTATTTTCACCTTATTTTCTTAACAAAACGATTAGACAAAAAA
>JAIROD010000848.1 GCA_031257725.1 Planctomycetaceae bacterium
CCAAACGAGTTTTTTATCCCGTGTTATTTCGAACATACCAACCCCTTTGCCTTCTTTGTTGTAAGCGGCGTAACAACCAATCAACAAGTTTCCGTTTTTTAGACGTTGAAAACCGGTCATGTTGGTAATTCCAAGATCAGGCAATTCTGATTTCTTAAATTCCCAAACGGAATTACCGGCGGGATCAAATTCCGTGATTTGTTCGAGTGATGAGATCAAGGTGTTCCCATTCTCCAACCGTTCGGCGGCAAACGCAATATTAGGAACTCTCTGTTCCCAAACCGTTTCCCCTTTCGGAGTGTACTCGCGCACGAGATGATCGCCGGAATGACAAACCAGATAATTCCCATTCAATAATTGACGTACCCAA
The DNA here is from genome assembly GCA_031257725.1 of Planctomycetaceae bacterium. Lineage (GTDB taxonomy): Bacteria > Planctomycetota > Planctomycetia > Pirellulales > Thermoguttaceae > WRKP01. The sequence continues at coordinate 371 of JAIROD010000848.1, forward strand.
CGCATTCGGTGATGTTGATTCTCCGTACTGAATTTCGTTTGTAACGTAAACTTGACTGTGTTATCCTGAGCAATCTCTTTGACAAGTCCTGAAAAATTTTCACCAATTAACGTATTGCCGTTATCCAGACGTTGACAAGTGAACGAACCTTCTTTGCCGTTGGGCGGCGCATATTGAAACACTATTTTTTTATCCGGCGTTACTTCCGTAACTTTACCGTCGGCAAAGAGAATGTTACCGTTTTTCAACAGATGAACATCATGAATATTTCCGGCGGGATATTCCCATTTAACGGAAAAATCCGGCGCAAACCAAACCACCCGCCCCGAACCTGTCGCCAACACATCAGACAACGGCTGTTGCGCCCAAAGTGTCGGCGATAAAATGACCGCCAAAACATAATATAAAACGAAACGATTACAATGATTAGTCATAGATTCGTCATAAAAATTGGGAAGTTTTATTTTGTACCAAAACGTTTGTCTAATTGCCGTAACTGTTCAAAAAGATTGACAATTTGAGTATGAATTTGATGTTCCTGAAAAACAAGGAGTTGTTGGTTTTCCTGAATGCTAATAATTCCTGAACCTCCGTGTTTTTTCCAATGAGACGGCGACACTGTAACATGAATAAGATCAACCAATTTATTCATATTCTCTTTTGTCGGTATCGTGAAATCACTAACGTCATATTGTCGATAATCATAGACCGTCTTCGACGGAATAGCCGGTAATTCACTTCGATGAAATTTAAAAAATTCTTCTTCATTGTCAAGATGGTTGTATTGCCGCAACATTTTCAGTAGTTCGGTGATTTGTTCATGTACCTTTATCGATTGCCGAATGACCAAACTTTTGTTGGGATAATAGGGCAAAATATTGCCGTCCCAAGTTTCCGACTCAATCATTACCGTAATATAATCAATAATTGGTCGGAAATTGTCATCAGATATTGGAACAACCTGCGGTTCTTTTTCGTTCAATAATAGCGGCGGCTTTTCCAACAGATCGCCGATATAATAAGTTTTCATATAATTTACGTTATTCTTTTTTTCTGCATCTTTTTTTGACGTAATCAAAATATGGTCGTTCCGAACAATCCACTCCAGATTTTGTTGTTTCGTCAGATAATCAAGAACAGAACTCAACGGCATTTTGAACGGAAGATAAAAATTAAATAGTGTTTCCATTTCCGATTTTGTACTGGAATCCTGTACTCTGCCGTGATCAATTATCACAGAAATTGCAATTGTTTCATTGATTTGTTTCAGCGCATCCATCAATGTAACTCGTTTCTTAATATTGCACGAAAACGGTTTTTTGAGTTGTTCGGTTATTGAGTTGGTTTGCTGTTCGGAATGAGCGGAATGCCCAATCTTTTCGTCTGTCAGGGGCATTTCATCTGATGCTGATGTAATATGGACGGCGTTACCGGTAACGGTGTAAATCAATCCTTGCTGTTTCAAAATAGATTCAAGAAATTCTTTGAACGGAATTGGTTTATCGATATTGATTTTAACTGGTGTTTCTAATTTTTCAGACGTTTTTTCATTGCAAAAGATTGGAACATGGCAATGTTGGGCAAACATCAGCAGAACCAATCGAAGTTTGACTTCGGCATTGGAAACAAAGGAAACCGGAGTTTTCAACGCTTCAGAAAGTGTCCGTTCTGCAACCTCTTCATCTCCCGATTTGCCTGTTAATGCGTTATTTATTACATTTTTATTCGCTGATTCCGCTGTTGCTGTTGAAAACAGTCCGCAATAGAGTAATAAAAACAACGCAATACACAAAACAACAAATGTCTTTCTCACTGTAAACTCCTTCATCTAAAACAAAAGAATGGTGATCCTAACTCCAAAACGACAAAGTTTGGAAATCGTCGAATAATAACAATGACACCAAAACGGGTCAAGAGCAATTTTTCCAATCAAAATTCTCAACTATTCAGTAGTGAGCCTATTATTTATCATCAGAACAATATATCCCAATCAATTACTCTTATGGGAGCAAAAGCTGATTGTGATTGTGGAAAAATTGAAAAACTTTCGGTATCCGTTCAACCCGGAACAAAAAACAGTATTACCCCCCCAAAAGATGTTGCACCTTGGGGAAGTATGTTATCAGCAAAATCTTCTGGGAATCTCTAATAATTCAAAATTTACCGAAAGTTAACGGCGTGGGCTTGCCCCGCGTTGTTCGACTTAACACGGGGTAAACTCCGTTGTTAACTGCACTTTCCAAATTTTTTCACTAAAAAAATGTAACTGTCTATTTTATCATCAATCCGTTTTCTCATCATTCCTGTACCAATTGCATTTGGTTTGAATGATTCTATTGTCTAATCCCGCAGGGATGACACTTTATTAACCGTATGCT
>JAIROD010000861.1 GCA_031257725.1 Planctomycetaceae bacterium
GTGATTGGTTTGAAGGTGTCGAGGATTTTTTGGTAATCGGGGTCATTTTTGTCCGCAAAAATAATTCCGCAACTCTCTGTTCCACCTGCTGACTTTGCCAGCGGCGCGAGCAAAAACGGATTCAATTCCGGTTCCGTTATTCTCACCCATGTCCGGCGCGGAACAATTCCGCGCGAATTTTCTTGCGGAAACTGATACTGATTTTGCGTTCTCCGCATCCAATTTGTGCGGTAAACATTGCCGTCCGAATGGCAATTCGCACAACGCCTCGCCGCAACCTCATTCAAAACTGCATCCAAATTCGGCGGATATATCCGGCGGCAACCCAATAAATCAGGATGCGACGTTTCGCTTGAAGCATAATACGGAACATTCAAATCAATCCACGCATAAACTTTACGGCGGCTTTCATCGTCCATCTCAAAACGCTTTTGCCCCTTTTCGTCAGGATGTCCGTTGCGAATCAACTCCGCAAGCGGACTGCGATACGTTCCCCACTCCTTCGGTTCAACCCGTAAAATATTTTGCTCATCTCCGTTATACGTCGGAATCCAACTAATATACGGACTACCGTTTTTCCCTTGCTTTTCCGATGCAAGAACATCGTAAGAGACGTTAAAATAATCAGTAAATCCGCCGCTCAAATCAATTCCTTTCGGTGCGTCTTTCGGATTATGACACTCAACACAATACCGATTCCAAACCGGCTGCACAACACGGACATAATCAAATCCGGGTGAAAACGCCGCCCGATCCTCCGAAACTTCCGCCCATTTCGGCAATATCGGCTTAACCGGTGTGTTCGTCAGACTGTGAGGCAATTTTGTTGTAACAACCGGAGTTGACAACCGCGATTCATGGCAACCAACACAAGTTTGCTCTTCACCCGGCATAAAATGCGTAAATGACCGCATTCTTTGAATTGCCCGCCCCTCTTTGTCCAACGCAATAAAATACACCGGTCCCGTTGCAGAAACAACTTGCGGAAAATCACGTTTGTCTTGGCTCGGAATATAACTGTCATAACCTCCCGACACGTCCGCAACTCCTTTGCCAATCAGAAATGTTGCCGACCCGTCCTCCGCAATCGGAACATCGCCGAGAATCATTTTGCCCGCATAAGTTGCACCGCACGAAATCACCGGAAACTGAAATCCAAACGAGCGTAAATGCGGTTCAATTCTCACCGTTTTCGGCATCTCCCGCACAATCCGAATCGCCGCAACATCACCGCGATTAACATTTGAACCGAGACCGCGATAAATATCCTGAATTGTTATTATTGCGTGATTGGGTTGAGTCGATTCGGGAATACGGCTTGACAGAATCGGCGGAGTTTTGCGGCAGCGAATCGGCATCGCGTTGAGGTATTGCATTCCGTCATTTGGTTTTGGGAGAACAATCGCCGCGGCTAACGGACGATTTGTTTTCGGGTCAAGTTCAAAAGTCCGAACCAGAAGCGGTCCTCTTGCCGACACCAAAAAACGTTCAGAATCAATCGGATACGGCGCACTGTAAATCTGAACAGGCCACCGATTGCCGTCGCCTTGATCAACTTTATCGATAGGAATTTCCGGCGTAATATTTTGAATTGCTTCTTGATCGTTGATACCTCGCCGCCGGTCAAGAATTCCGATTGCACCGTAAGTCGGTCCGTTATGACCGGTTAAAGTACAGACAATTTTGAGCGAATCAGGAATTTGACGCGCTTCCATGAATGTTGCCGGAGACAAAACACGATTGCCGAAATAAACTTGTAACTGCGTTCCGTCGGGGTGAATTGCCCAAAGCGACTGAATCGGAATTGCCGGTTTGTCCACGTATTCCCAACGGCTGTAAATAATTCGCCCGTCGTCGATCACGCTTGGCGTGAAATCGTTTAGGTAGTTAGCGGAAAGCTGGATAAGTTGCGAGCCGTCGGGTTTCATTCGGTGCAATATTCCGACCGGAGCGTTCCAACAGTAGGCGAATTGCGGACTTCGTGAGGTTAAAAAAGCAATATCGCCGTCAGGCAACCAACAGGCGTTGTAATCATGCCACGCGCCGTGAGTTAATTGTTTTAAGTCCGTACCGTCAACATTGATTGTCCAAAGATGATACGGCTCGGATTGTTTTCGCCGCCAACTGAAAAGAATCGTTTTGCCGTCGTAGGAAATATCCGCATCGAGAATTTGTCCTTCCGGTGAAGGAACTAACAATTTTCCTTCCGCGTCGGGATTTTTCTTTAACTCATCACAATCAAATACATACAATCCTCCGCCGGCACGAAAACCTTCATAATGATAAGTGTAAACATGCGTCGAATTGATTTCAAAACGTTTGATGACAAGAAATTGTTTCAAACCGCGAGTGAGATATTCCGATGTTTCTTTGTCGAGATCGGCGAGTTGTTCCGGTGCGGTGCCGCCGGATAATTTTCGTAATTCTTTTGCTGTTGGCGGGTTGGCGAACACCATAATTTCGGCTGCGCCGGGGTTGGGACCGCCGTAGGAGTTTTTGAAAACGAGGCGGATTTTTTGAGTTTTCTGTTTTGGGATAGGGATTCGTTGTGCGCCGTGTTTCATTTGCAAGGTTCCTTCGGCGGCAGGATTGGTCTGGTTGTCAAGAAAAACCTGATAATCTTTCCAACATTCCGTCATAAAAAATGAGGTTCTGCCCCAATAAACGATTTCCGCAACATCAACAGGTTGCGGAAATTGCAAAATCAATTCACCGTAATTTTTTGCTGTTTCGTTATTGACGCACCAACAATGATTGAGATCGGCGGACCGGCTTCCGCTTTCGGGAATCACGCCATCGGCTACAAATTTTGCCGCGTAACTGCCGTTATATTCAGAGTTCGCGGTAACTATTGCCGACATTGCGATATTCTCCGAAACAATATCCCTTGCCCAAAGAGTTTCCAATCCCGCCAACAGGATAATTACCAACACAAATATCTTTTTCATAAATCTTATTCCATAAAATTGTTGTTAATTTGTTCTCAACGTCTTTTTTTAACGAAAACCGAATTATAATCCGTTTGTGGGCGACGGTCAATCCTTCGCCCAGAAAGGGCAATACATACCAGCCCGCCTTTAAAATTCGGTTTTATAGGCGTAATATTTTAGTATCTTTTATTTAAAATCCTGTAAATCTTGTTGATCCTGTCAAAAGACAAAAACCGAAATTTCAAGTGTAATGAGTATAACCATTACGATTTTTAATTATTTGATGAGGTAATTTGATGAGTTTATTAGGCTTGTTGGGAGCGCGGGTTGGTCATAAACCGCTTTTTGACGATTTATGTCAATATCATAAACTTGATAAAAAAACAAAATTATTATTGAACCATGTGATTCAAAAATATCAACTGTCTCGACCGGTTGAGATTTTTATTGATTCTACAATACTTGAACGTGCGCTCAATGATGAAGAATTTGCCGAATCGGCGGACGATTTGCGGGAGTTAATCAAAATATGGTTTGAAATTAGTTAATAGTTATGAGTGAATCGTGAATCGTTGCTCAAGCGTACTACAACCGTTACGGTAAAAAAAACGCTTGCGCAACTATTCACTATTCACAATTAATTTGTCATAGACCCGATAAGTTTTTGTACGGATTGCGCCTCCTTTTTCGAGTGCGCCGCGGGAGAAGGAATTGGACTCAAGTACCCACGAAAATTCCGCTTCCCGAATACCGCTTTGTAACACTTTTGGAACAAGCGCATTCATTAAAAGCATTCCAAGCCCTTGCATTTGATATTCCGGTAACACATTGGTACTGAGTATCCGAATAGATTTGATTTTTTCTTTATGCCGTAACAGTTTGAAAAGGCGGAGCGGAGTCATTCTTCCGCCGATTGCTTTAATTCTTGGGTTGTAATCGGGTAACGCAAATGATGCGCCGACCATTTTTCCATCTAGTTCGATGGCGGTGGTCAGTTCGGGAACAATCAGATATTTGAGAAAAAAAGCCATTTCCTTAATTTCATTTTTTGACATCGGCACGAATCCCCATGTATTGGTCAACGCCCGATTATAGATATTGAGGAACATTTCAACATCTTCCTGAAACCGTTTTGTATTCACTGATCGAGATGTTGCGCCGGTACGTTCTTTGATTTGGTTACAGATCGGTTGTAATTTTGCATTGACTTTTGGTAACATTCCAATTTCACCCCAATAAGCGTACAAATCCTGTGATTTTCTGAAACCATTATCTTCGAACAGTTTTTCGTAATAGGGAGGATTATACGTCATCATAAACATAGGCGGCTTGTTGAATCCGTCAATCAACAGCCCGAGTGTGTGATTTAGTGACGGATTGATCGGTCCGCGAATAATGGTACAATTTCTTTCACGAAGCCAATCGGCGGCGGCGTTAAAGAGTTCGCCTGCAACACTGACATTCTCAACACAATCAAAGAATCCCAAAAAACCAACACCGTCGTGATAACGTTCAAGATGTCCGCGATTCAAAATTGCGCAAATTCGTCCTAAAACATTGTTACCATCTACTGCAAGGAACGCCTGACATTCATTATGTTCATAAAAGGGGTCTTGATGCCCGAAAAATTTGAAACCGGCAAGCCCGCTCTGTTCGATACGCAGTTGAGGAATCCAATACGGATCATTTTTGTACATTTTTTGAGGAAAATCGAGAAACGCTTTTTGCTGAAACCATGTTTTCGCCTGAACAATCGTCATGTTTTTAGTTTTTAGTTAATAGTTAGTAGCGAATAGTTAATAGAGTGTTTTGTGATACCGCATTTAACGGCGGAGTTTACTCCGCGTTATGAGGGACACAAAATATGGTACAAGGACATCGTTGAATTTCACCAAAAACGTAAAATAAAAATTACGTAATATTTCAGTGGAATTAGTGTTTTGAGTTTTTTTAATCCACGAATTAATAAATTAATAAATTAATAAATTAATAAGATGATCTCTGTGCGTACCAATCGCCCAGCCCATAGACGATCAACATTCCAACGATTGCCTAATACCTAAACATCTCCATCATTTGCCGGAAAATGATCATAGTAAAAAATATCGGTATTTTCAAGAGGTACCCTAATGATGTGAGTTGGTCATTTTGAATCAT
>JAIROD010000863.1 GCA_031257725.1 Planctomycetaceae bacterium
CCTCAATCAAAAATCATCGAAATTGACGCCGGTCCTCGCGTCCGAATTCCACAAACATTTTTGAGATAATAATATGCAAAATATACTCAATCTTGTTTTAAATTGGTAACTATTCAGTCGAGGAAGGTAGGCGACCTTTCGCCGAAGGGTTTTCACCCGCGGCCGTAACGGTTGGTTTAGTATTTGAGTTGTACGCGGTTGGTTTTTAATTTCCATCTGCAAACAGGGGCAATGCCGGCGAGTACGCCAACGCAACCGCTTGGCGAGCGGTTGCCTACCTGGTAATTATTTGCCTAATGATAAACAATAGAATCGCAACTGAATAGCTACTTAAATTGTCGTTATACTATTCGTGGTCAATAAATTGCACTTTTTGTAATATTTCAGCGTCCATTTTCTGATGATGTAATTATTCAGCAACATGGCAAAAACGACGATTGCAAACTTCACTGATAGAATACCTTTACTGTTTTATTCTATTTCAGTAACAACACTTTTCAAAATACCGTTGGCAAGTCGTGTTTGGATAGAGTCGCCTTTTTGGACATTATTGATATTGTTGATTCGGCATCCGGTTACTGTTTCGGTAAGACTGTATCCTCTTGCTAAAATAGCAAGCGGACTCAATGTGTCGAGTGCTGCCGCCGTTTTACTGAATTTTTGTACAGCCGTTTGAATCCGGTAGTCAACCGACCGTTCCAACCGTTCTTCAAATAAATCAACCGCACGGCGGCGGTTTTCGATTATTCGTTCCGGTAATACCAATGCGGATTGTTTTTCCAAAAAAGATAAACGGTCACGGCAAAACCGTAACCGTTTTTCCAACATATTGTCAAGTTGATGTTGAATTTGTAACAAACCTCTTGAAAGTTCCGCGTCTTCGGGCGTGATTCGTTCCGCCGCCTCACTGGGAGTCAACGCCCGAATATCGGCGGCAAGATCACATAGTGTTACGTCAATTTCATGACCGACACCGGAAATAACCGGAATTTTTGAAGCGGCAATACTGCGAACCAACATTTCTTCGTTAAACGCCCAAAGGTCTTCACGGCTTCCGCCGCCTCGTGTTACAACAATACAGTCCACCGGCTGCCGTAACGCGATACGGTGAACCGTCCGAACCGCTTCAGCGATTTCCTGCGCCGCACCGTCGCCTTGCACCCGAACCGGAATAATTAAAACATTAACCCGCCTCGTTCTTCGTCCAAGAACCTGTAAAAAATCGCGAATCGCCGCACCGGACGGACTCGTAATAAGCGCAACATTTTGAATTACTTTGGGAAGCGGTTTCTTTCGGCTTGTTTCAAAAATCCCTGTTGCGGCAAGTTTATCATAGAGTTGGCGAAAAGCAAGTTCCAGCGAACCAATTCCTTTCGGCTCAAGTCCGCTCACCATCATTTGATACTTCCCCTGCGGCGGATACACATCAAGCCGCCCGCGACAAATCACCTCCATTCCGTCTTTAATTTTGAAACGAATTTTAGAAACCGTCGATTTCCAGATAACCGCCGGAAGTTGAGAACCTTCATCTTTGAGTGTCAAATAAACATGACCGGAACGGGGCAACGTCAAATTGGAAACCTGACCAATCACTTCGATGTTATCAAAATTTAATTCGATTAACTTTTTAAGATGAAACGTCAATTCAGTTACAGACATTGGTTTCTGCGGAACTGTTTGAACAATAGACGGTTGTTTTTCAGCCGTTGCTTGTTTTTTTTCGTTAAAATCGAAAAGCGGTGTGAATCCGTTTTGCTCCGATTTTTTTGTATTACGATTTTGTGTGAACATTTTTTATGTCTGTTTTAAAAAAAAATAATGCTACAATTAATAGCATCAAAGGGAATGGAAATCAAAAAGCATTATTAAACCACATGGATTCGTAACTGTCTATTTTAATTTTTGGTAATATTTCAGTGAAGTTTTTTACATCCCAGCGGGATGTTTCCAACCTAGCAGTTGGTTTTGCGTTGTAACAATAGGGAATCAATGTTTTTATCTGAATAACTCAAACTGTAAATAAAATAAATTATCAAATTTGTAAGTCCTTATTTATCAACGATTTATGTCAATTTAAAACAGTGAAAATTTTTGCGATTTTTGACCAATCAAAATTGGCGAACATATCCCCATTATCTAGGAAAAATAGGCTATTTTTTGATTTTTGTGTATCTGTTATTTACTGCACTTTCCAAATTTTTTTACTAAAAAATCCCTTGGTTTTTGAGGTTTTTTTGAATAAAATAGATTTAATTATATTTTTGTACACGTCCAAAATGATTATCATTTGGTAAAAATTGAAAAAATAAGGGATTTTTAAGGAATTTTGATTAAATTTTTTGGAAAGTACAGTTATTTACAGTTTGAGTGAATAACGCAATACCAACGGAACAAAATGGTAAAATGATAATCCTGCTATTTTTCCGTGTGTACGGTGAGTACACCGCACACACGGCTACATTGGAAATGTCCTTGCAGGACTAATAAAAATTAAAATAGACGGTTACATGGATTCATAATAATTTATTTGCGCAGGTTTACTAACTGTACTTTCCAAAAAAAGTGGTGAAAAATGTCCCTATTTTTAAGGCTTTTTGATATATTTGAATAAAATATAAATTTTGTACACCGTTAAAGAGATCCCAAATTTACCAAAATATGTAAAAAACACAGGAATTTTCGCTTAAAATTTTTGGAAAGTGTAGTTTAAAATAGACAGATACAAAATAAATTACTCTGGTTCAGGAAAATTTGTTGATGGGGCTTCGCGGATTGGGTGATCCTTCCGTTCCGTACGAAAAAGGAACAAAACGGCAATTCCGTGTTTCTCCGCCAGTTCCAAGCCCTTGTGTTCACCGAGAACAAAAAAGGCGGTTGCCAAAGCATCGGCACGAACACATGTTTCTGCAAGAACTGAAACAGAACCCAACCGTTCCTTCGTGTCCAATTGCAAGGAGTTTTCTTGTAATCGTTCCGGTTGTAACAATTCTGTCGGCAATGGTTCTGATTGTAACGGTTTTGTTTGTAATGATTCCGGCAATGATGATTCTTGCGATGATGATTCTTGTTTTAATAATTCTTGTTGTGATGGTTTTGTCTGTAGCAATTCTTTTGGTAACGGTTCTTTTTTTAACACTTTCGATTCACTGATTGCAAAGCGTTCTATTGGAAAACCGGTTCGCGGATCAATAACATGTGAAAAACGTATGCCGTCGATTTCCCGATAATTTTGGTAATCGCCGCTTGTTGCCAACGCTCGATCGTCAATCCGTAACTTGCGCTGTAATCCGTGAAATTCGTTTGTTGAAACGATAAATGGCTTTTCAATTCCAATCATCCAATCGCCTGCCGCTCCTTTGTTGCCGCGACAACGGACTTCACCGCCGATTTCCACCATATAATTCACAAACCCGTTTTCTTCCAGCAATTCCGCAACACAATCAACTGCATAACCTTTAGCAATTGCCGAAAGATCAATCCGTAATTCGGGAATTGATTTTTTTAGTGCAGGCGGATGAAGCCGGACTTCGAGTTTATCGTAACCAATTTTCGGTTTAATCTGATTTGTTTTTTCTTCAAGGTTGTTGATTGTTAAAATGTGTTGCCGGTTTGCTCCGAATCCCCAGAGTTCGACCAGCGGCGCAACGGTAATATCGAATGCGCCTTCCGTCAACTGTGAAATTTCCAATGCAATATGAACCACTTCGGCAGTGTCTTTTGAAACATTAAACCAGTCCGTCGAATCAGAATTATTGAACCGTGAAACTTCGGATTCTGTGCGATAAGTTGACATCATCCGGTCAATTTCATCAAGCCGTTGCTGAATTAAAGTTTCAATATTTTTCCAAACATCGGGATTGGTTCCTTTCACAAAATCGGCAACCTTTACGGAATAATCGGTTCCCATCGTCATTCCCCGTGCTTCCTGAACGGTCAGAACAATCGGTTTCTGGAAATAAACGTGCCAAATTCCAACTACAAGGAGAACGACAACAATTACATAACGCATAATATCCCAAACGGAATTACTTGGTTGCGGTTGGTCATTTTGTTCGGCGGATGATTTTTGTGACATAACTATTATTCCTGAATAATTTTAAAATGTTTTTGAGCAACTTCCCAAAACCGGTTTTTTTGACAGGATAAAATCAACTGAAATTAAAAAATATCTTTTACCAAAAGTTTTAGGAAGTCCTTTTTATACCAAATATTAGCGTCAAGTCAAGAGTCTGCGCGGCGTCGCCGCAACCCAAGGTGGGCAATATTTCGGCGAAAAGTTGCCTTGATTATTTGTTCCATTAGCCCCCATCATCCCTATATTTCTATTATTTCTGTGTAGGGACAAAAGGGACGATAGGGACTAATAGGGTACAACTCAACCGGTGCACCCCGTAGGTTAAGTAAATTTTCAAGAAAAGAGATTGCCTATCGGGAGCGTTTGGCGTTTGGGGGAACATTGCCCGTC
>JAIROD010000882.1 GCA_031257725.1 Planctomycetaceae bacterium
GTTCGTCGATTCAATGATTTGACAATAGACGTAGGAACTCGTGTGAATTTTTTCCGCAGAATGACCAAAATGTCATTGACCCGCGTTTTTCGTTCACCGCGTGCTTCGCCGCGTGCTTCGCCGATTTCGATTCCTTCTTGTATAATTCCTTTTTTAATGGTGGTAGCCATTTTAATACCCTCCGATCCGTTGAAAACTTTTTTAATGGATTGAACAATTTCCTCCGAAGTGAGGTTATTTGTCCAAGTACAATATTGAGTGATATTGGCGGTTAAATCTAATGTTTGCTGTTTACTTAAATTTGCATCTTTGACCCGTTCCAAAATTCTGCATAAACGATTACCAAATGTTCCATCGGTTGCCCGTTTGAAGGATTCGGCGATTGCCTGAGTTTCCGGTTTACCCGGCAGATTGCCGTATTGAAACTGTTTCATATTTATTACGAAAACTTTGAATTGCGGTACATACGGGCGAAGTTTTTCCGGGATTTTTGGAAAAATATCCTGAAAAAACAGTTCTTCGTCAATATCTTTATTTCCGTGATATAAAAGAAACATTAATGGAATCGCCGGTTGGTACATTTCCGAGTATTTCGTTGATGTCCACCCGAAATATAAGGACATAAAACAATGAATTCCAACTTGAAGCGGGACAAACCGGCTTGGTTTAGATTTATGCTCCAAAAACATCAGGACTTCCGAACCGCTCCTTTTATCACGCAAATGTGCCGCAAACGCCACATCCAAAATGACTTCTTTGAGTTTATCAGACAGATAATGTGTTGGCGCAACAACCAATTTATCCAAATCGACATATTGGATGATAATCGGATTGGCGTAATGTTTCAAAAAATCGGAAGCGTACAACGGATTTCCCAATGTTTTTCTGGCAAACCGATCATGGGGATTGTTTGGTTGTTTCTCTATCTTCAGTCCTTTTTTTTTCTTTAAGTTTATTACCATATTTATATTTCCTTTGGGTAATATTTAAACAAGAAAAATTGAAATTTCAAGCCGGATTTGGTTCTGATGACAATTGGGAACCTTTAATAATATCCTTTGCCTATTGCCTAAACATTAAGCAAGGGAACCTCTAATAATTCAGAATTTACCGAAAGTTAACGGCGTGGGCTTGCCCCGCGTTGTTCGACTTAACCCAAAAACACGGGGTAAACCCCGTCGTTAACTATTAACTATTAATTTATTAATTAATTGCTTGAAAATAAAAAATTGAATTATTAGAGATGCCCAATTTAATATCTTTTGCCTATTGCCTAAACATTGAGACAAATTGATCTTGATTATTTGTTCCCTTAGTCCCTATCATCCCTCATGTCCCTAAATCCCTATAAAGTAAAGTGTTTCGTGATAAGGTAAAGCGTTTTGTGAAAGGACATTAGGGAGAAAGAAGAAAATAGGGACACATTAACGTTGTTTATTAAACTTTTAACTTTGTTTTTTCAGTTCGTCAACTTTATCGGTTTTTTCCCAAGTGAAATCTTGGTCATTACGTCCGAAGTGTCCGCCAGCAGCGGTTTTACGATAAATGGGTCGGCGCAGATCGAGAGTTTTAATAATTCCGCTTGGGGTGAGCGGAAAGACGTCACGGATGATTTTTGACAATTTTTCTTCGGAGATTTTTGCGGTTCCGCGTGTATCTACCAACACGCTAACCGGTTCCGGTACACCGATAGCGTAAGCCAATTGAATTTCGCAGGCATCCGCCAGACCTGCGGCGACAATATTTTTTGCCACATAGCGAGCCATGTAAGCGGCACTTCGATCGACTTTTGTTGGGTCTTTTCCGCTGAAAGCACCTCCGCCGTGTGATGCCCAACCGCCGTAAGTATCCACGATAATTTTACGTCCGGTCAAACCGCAATCGCCATGCGGTCCGCCGACCACGAATTTTCCGGTTGGATTGATATGATACTTAATATTACTGGTATCGAGATTCTTGGGCAAAAGCGGTTGAATGATATTTGGAATCACATAATCGGCAATTCCTTTTTGATCGATACTGGGATCATGTTGTGTTGAGACGACGACGGTATCGATTCGAATAGGTTTTAATCCGTCAAATTCGACGGTAACTTGACTTTTACTATCAGGTCGAAGCCAAGAGACTTCATGATTGAAGCGGGCTTCGGTTAATCTATTGGTGATTTGGTGGGCGAGGGCGATGGGCAATGGCATTAGTTCCGGCGTATGATTGCAAGCGTAGCCGAACATCAACCCTTGATCACCTGCTCCGATTTCTCCGGCGTGCCGTCCTTCGTTGTCGTCATCGACACCTTGCTTGATATCGGGACTTTGCCGGTCTAAAGAAACCATGACGGCGCAAGTATCCGCACTAATACCCCATTCATCGTTAGTGTAACCGACTTTACGAATGGCGTCCCGAACAACAGTTTGATAATCGATTTTTGCTTTTGTGGTAATTTCACCGGCAATAATCGCAATACCGGTTGTCACCATTGTTTCACAGGCGACACGGCTGTAGGGATCTTCGGTAAATAACGCATCAAGAACATTATCGGAAATCTGATCAGCCAGTTTATCGGGATGTCCCATACTGACTGCTTCGCTTGTGAATAATTTTTTGGTCACATCAAACTCCTTTTTTGAAATTGTTATACTGAAATTTTCAACTGCCTAGTATTTAACTAGGAATCGGGTGAAAAATAAGAAAGTGATATATTAACGGAAATAACAATTTTACGCAAGACCGTAAACAACTATTTTCAAAAATAGGAATTTTTTTTGATTATTCCGTTTTTTTGGAAACATCGTCTTGCCCCGAAGGGGACTCTCAATGCAGTCAGCGGTTTTAACGGATGTTCCTTTTTTTGAACACCAAATTTTCATCAGATGTTTAAAAACGTAGGGTTTTGCCAAAAGTGTACTCAGAAAAATAATTGGGAATCTCTAATAATTCGTAACTATTCAGTCGCGGTCAATGTTCCTTTTTCTGTCCCGCAGGGACAACATCTTGGTAGCCAACGAGGTCAATCAAAAACACTCGCCCCGCTAGGGACGAAATGTTGGTAGAAAAAACACCAACGATCAATTCACCAACATTTCGTCCCTAGCGGGACGGAATGTTTTTTTGTAATTGTCTATTTTGTTTTAACCTTTTTTTAACACGAAATACACGAAACACACGAAAAATACAAAAAAAATTTCTGTTGTCCTTTTCGTATAATTTTTGTGTGTTTCGTGAAATTTCGTGTATTTTGTGTTTAAAATAGACAGTTACGAGAAATTTACTGGAACGTTTTGCCGATTACAA
>JAIROD010000009.1 GCA_031257725.1 Planctomycetaceae bacterium
CCCCGTCGTTAACTATTAATTTATTAATTAATGGGCAGAAAATAAAAAATTGAATTATTAGAGATGCCCGCTACTCAATACTCCCAATTAACTATTGTGTGTGAGTAACAGACAGGCTATAATGACGCAACGAATGGATGGTTAATAATTCAACGGTTTTGTACAATTTGCTTTTTATCCATGCAATAGATACAATAGAAATATCAGAAAAACCGCTAAGAATACTCATATCTTAATACCTAATATTTTAATGTCTGTAAAAACGGCAGGATTTTATTTAATCAGATTTTATCCTTTTGATTTTCGTAAACTGCGAAATCTGCAACACAACTCATTTTGAGTCTATTAACTGATTACGACCTACTGCCCCTTTATTTTCTTTTTAATTCACTTATATTATTAAGAGGTTTAGTAATTGGTAATTAGTTATTACTCACAGAAGAGGATGCAACCCAATACATCGGCACGAATCATGCTTGGCGTTGGCGATTACGGCGCTACTAAAGAACAAGGCGGAGTCATTCGAACGATGGCTCTGGGGTCGTGTATTGGTTTAATGATTCTTGATCGTGGGACACGGTGTGTCGGGATGGATCATATTGCCTTACCGGAGTCAGGAGTTTCACCGGATCGGGCTAAACAATTACCGGGTTATTTTGCCGACACCGGTATTCCCGCCTTAATCGAACTCATGAAACAAACCGCCGGTTCACTTTCAAAACCGTCAAACCTGATTATTAAAATGGCAGGCGGAGCCAATGTTGCCGATCCAAACAATACGTTCAATATCGGAAAACGTAATGTTTTAGCCGCTAAAAAAATTCTTTGGCAATTCGGTCTGGGGACGATTGCCGAAGATGTCGGCGGTTCGCATAGCCGAACCGTAACCTTGTATCGTGATTCAGGACGTATCATCCTTTCGTGTCCCGGAAGACCGGACTGGGAATTGTAACTTCGGAGGAAATAAACGAGGAAATAAACAACGGAAGGAAAATAAACATCAATTATTAACACAAAGGAATTGAGTCTCCAAAATGATAAAGAATATAGTAATAGCCGACGACTCCGCATTGGCGAGAATGTTTATTCGCCGTTGCCTTGAAATTGCAGGACTTGGAGACGCCAACTTCTTCGAAGCCTCCGATGGAAGTGAAGCCATTGCCAAGATGAAAGAAATTAAGGCGGATCTGTTGGTGACGGATTTGACCATGCCCAATATGAATGGAATTGAACTAATGCGGAAGATCTCCGCCAGTCCGCGTCTGAGCGGTACACCGGTTCTGGTTGTCACCAGCGCAGGCAATGAAGAACAACGCCGCGAACTCATGGAACTCGGAGTAACACGAATCCTCTCCAAACCAATCAGTCCGCCCGTCCTGATCGAAGCCATTCAGCAAGTAAATAACATCCTGCATGGAACGCCGACTAACGAATAATAGAATCAAACGACACCAAATTATGCCGCATCTCGGACATTGAACAACATCTTTAACAAAATAACCTCCTTTTATTTTTAATTCCTATGCTCCCGAAAAATTGTGGTCAACTGTTGTATAATGCTGTTCGCGAAACATTGGAAACAATGGCCTTTGCGGAAGTGATTCCTTGTTCGATCAAAGTCGGCAACGAAGAATTTGCACAAGATGATGATTTTGCGATTAATTCTGATGCGAACAGTACGGGTTCGGCGGTAACGGGTTGGGGCGAGGACTCGTCCATCACCAATCTGGATAGTTGGGGAACGGTTGTTCTTGAACCAACTTCAACGCCTGAAAATGATAACAATGACGGTTGGGAACCTGTTGTTCCGGCTGGAGCGAATGAAATTTCAGAACCGTTGGATGATAATAGTTGGGCGGAACCTGCTCTACCCGCAGTAAATGACGAAGAGGATGATGCCAACTGGGGAAGCGGAATTATTCGCCCCAATGAGGCGGATCCTTGGGGTGATTCCGACGCTCTGATCAATCAAGCGGAAAAAACAGCCGCCAACACCAAAGAAGCGGATTTTGATAATCTTGTTGCCGGTCAATCGGATTGGTGTTGGGCGTGCATGAAAGTGAACTCGCCGGATATTCATTCGGTTTGGTTTATTATTTCCAAAAGTCTGGCTAATGCACTGGCTCAAAATATGTATGCCGGAGAAGAGTTTCAACTTGATAATCCGCTCATTCGCGATCTGATTGCCGAATTAACCAATGTTCTTGGCGGTCGGTTAATGCTTTTGCTTGAAGAGTTGGGCGGGAAGTTCACGTTGACGGTTCCCGAAATTGGATTTGGATTGCCGGATGTTCCTGAACAAGGTTATGAAACGGCGATTTGTAAAATTGTTGTCGATGGTGAACATCCGATCATCGTTGCCTTGTGCTTCAATCAGGGCGGAATCCTCTCACCGGAAAGCACCTCGTAACACCTTGATTAAAATTATTATTCTTTTATTTCGTAGATTACCGCTTTCCCCAAAAAAGTGAAACAATCAGGAAATATTCAATTTGCTAAAAAGAACGTTAAAACGAATAATTATAAACAAATTTAGTTGTTCTATAAGTTTCAAAAACACTCAACTTTACTGGTTGTTTCATATTTCGGGGGGTGAATTTTGAAAACAATATGGATAGTTTGGACAAAATAGGAATATTCAATTTGCTAAAAAGAATGTTAAAATGAATAATATAGACAAATTTAGCTGTTCTATAAATTTCAAAAACACTCAACTTTACACCTTTATTGCATGGATTACTTCTTTCTCCCAAAAATGTGAAACGATCAGAAAAAAATAAAACCAATTATTAGAGGTAACCCATTGTAATTTTTTGTTTTCAGTTTAGAATTTTAAAATTGTGATATTTAAATGCAATTTATTTTAACCTGCGAACAGAAAAATTTTTGATTTGTTCATTTCGAACAGCCCACGTAATTAGGCATTGAAATAACGTACATCTTTCAGGTCGTGAGGATTCTATTGATGTCAGTAAAGAATGACTATTCTCGAAAAAACACCTACAAAACCAATGGAAAAATTGGTAGATTCGTGGTATGGTCTGTTGTTGTGGTCGTGTTGATGGCTGGTAGCCTTGTATTTTTATTACGTGGGAAGAACACTCATTTTTCTGATGAAATTCCGGCACGGCTTGCCGCTCGC
This sequence comes from Planctomycetaceae bacterium, assembly GCA_031257725.1. Taxonomy (GTDB): domain Bacteria; phylum Planctomycetota; class Planctomycetia; order Pirellulales; family Thermoguttaceae; genus WRKP01. Next base: position 3,143 of record JAIROD010000009.1, read on the forward strand.
GGTGAAAAAATTCCTTTTCTGATAAAAAACCGCAATAATCCACTTTATCTCAAACCAGTTTTGGGACTTGAAAATTGTGTCACTGATGAACAAATTCTCTTGTCTCTCAACGCTTCACTTCCACAATGGCATCCGCCGAGTGTTCCGTCTTTAGTCCATGAATTGAAACTTTGGGGAAAAGATTGTATATTCACTAAAGAGCAAGTTGGCGGCGAGGGACGCACGGGAAAAATGATGGTTGAAACTCTTTTGAATGATTCGCTTTGTGCGGAACAAACCGTGAAACTCGGCGATGGAAACGGTGGAACATATTTAATGGATTCTCCTTTTGGGATTCATCCGATTCAATCCGGTTCGTATGACGCAGTGGAATATCGAGGCGAACCGCATTATGGAAAACTGACAATGCTGATGGCACTTTCCGATGTACCGATTTCCACGCCGGTAACGACATCTTCTGGCTATGTCGGAACCTTAGCGGATATTTTGCAAGACACAATTATGAATTTCCATTGGGGACAAGAACTGGAATTTATCGGATGTTCGTTAGCATTTTGGTTGCCGCCGGAAAAATCATGGACAAATCAATTCGATGAAAAATTTACTTTTGATGACCTGATGAAACATTTATTGGAACCACCGCTAGGAAAAGGGTGTTGCGGCGGTTGTCATGTTCCTTATACTGTCGTTACAATTTTACGTATTGATAGTGAATATTCGCCGATTCTTTCCCCAAAAACACGGCAACAAGCCGAGCAATGGATCAAAAATGTTGCGAAAATTATTGAAACAAATCAACTTCCCGACGGAACGTGGGAACGTGACTGGGGAAAAACGGAACAAAAAGGATTTCTTTACGGAGACAAAACTCTCGACGCGATCACTCTTCTTGGACATCATTTGGAATGGATCGCCATTGCGAATGAAGCATGGAGACCGTCGAAGGATTGTGTGAACAAAGCGGTGATTGCCGTTTCGGAGCAAATTGGTAGTTTGCCGGAATTGCGTTACCGTTCGTTCAAAACAGTTTTGCCGTGCAGTCATGCGGCAAAAGCGATGTGTCTGATGCGGAATATTGATCCGTATCAATTTTGGCTCTCACAATGAGAGATTTTTTAACTTTTTTTCAAGGAGATTTACAATGAGATTGTTTTTCAGCTTTGTTTCAATGTTGTTAATGGCCATTGGTGGTTATATCATTGGAAATGACTTTAGTGGAATGCTTGTTGATACACACGAGACCGTTTCTTTAATGGCTGGTTGCAGTCAGTATAAAGGAGACGGGTTGGTAACGCAAACAGTGTGTACTAGTTGTCAAGGTTCTCGATCAGAACCTATCGTAGAGAATGCAGCTATGAATGGAAAAGACTCTGAAGATAGGAAATGTAAGACAGGGAGTACCTGTACTTTTGAAAAACTTTCTAGTGATGGTTGCCATGGCGGATCTTAGTTTCCGTAATTGTTCTATTGATTTAAAAAATAAAAACAATAGGTAATTATTCAGTGGAATTTTTATTTGAATTGCTCAAAAAGGTAATAATTAAAAAGTAAGTGATGTTTCACCGAAACATCAAGAGTTATTCACTGACTTGCCCCGTTTTCGAATGGGATTTAAAAACAATGGGCTGTTCAGATAAAACATGAAATTTCATTTGCCAAAATGCTAGGGAGCTTCTAAACAACCAATTTTCGTTCGTATATCCTTATTTTTAAGGGTTAGATTTCTAAAAACGAGCTTTTTAGAAGTTCCCAATGGTTGCCGGACTTATTTTTTTAGTACAACAACAATATTTAAAACAGAATTTTTCAATTGTGAATGGTTCTCATTTTAACTATTAAGAAGATTTATAATCACATGCGTATTTTTTTATTTCAACAATCCATCTATCTGATTTTTGTATTTTTTTGTTACTGTATATTAATTTCTGAAAAAGCGGGATATGCCGATGTAATGGTTCCTGCTAAAGCAGATTTAGCACAAAAATTTCAGAGGGCTTCTCATGTTTTTACTGATAGTTCCGATTCTTTTTTGATTAGTATTTTAACTTCGAAAATTGAGTCTCTTGTTCCTGGTGAAGAAAATATCTCGTACCAAATTAGGACGGTACTTGCCCGTCAACAACAGCAATGGCTGGCTCGGACCGAAGTTTTAGATTCCGGTTCGCAATCAAAAAAGACGGAACCGTATTTCGAATTGTTTTTAACCAAAAACGGACAAGTTTTACAATGGACATCAGACAATATAACTTGTCAAATCCGTCCTTTTTCAGAAAGTAATATCTATCTTTATTGGGACTACACACGGTATCTTGGTCTTAATGTGTATAAATCAATTGCGGAATCAAATAATATTTCTTACAACGATCTTAGTCTTGCAGCCCAAAGTAATCCGGTTTTGGCAATGCTCAATGACCTATTTATTGATGAAACATTGGCAGTGAATGCAGATCGATATACAATCCATCCTATACCGGAAAAAATTGACGGCTTTGATTGTTGGATTGTTGAATGGTCAGGTATGGATAAAATGTGGATTGATGTTGAATACGGATTTATTGTACGAAAAAGAATTGTTCATTTTTCGCCTGATAGTCCTATTAAACAAGTGGTTTATAATAGAGATTATCAATTGATTAAAGAAGGATTATGGTTACCTTATACTCAAATAGTTGAAGAATATGCCAATCCCGAATACAAACCGCAATCACTTTGGGGAAAACCAATCAAGCGTATCCACTATAAAGTCGAAAAACTTGATATGGATCATACTGATTTATCACTTTTTAATGTTACGGTTCCAGAAGGAACTTATGTGATTGATAGTATTCGTAAAATGGATTTTATTGTTGTGGAAGATGGTACCGATCCTTTTGCTGAACCTATTGAATTAGCATCTTCAAAACTTGGTTCTCATAAATATCGGGCAATTATTATTGTTGTTGTTGATATCGTCTTCTTATTGTTATTATGGTATTTTGTCTCAAAATCAAAAAAAAAAAAAAAATAAATAAATCTTCAAATAAATATTCCTCTGTGGGAAGTGTTCTTTTTCTTTACATTGTTTTGTTTGGAATTCAGGGGTATGCATCTGATGTAACTTCTTGTAATGAAAGTGAGTGGGATTTTGCACCCCAATGGCGGGAACGAGGGGATTGTGCTATTAATTCTCTTTTTATTCTCTTAAAAATGGAGGGGAAAAATGTGAAATTGGAAGATTTGAAGGCATCTGTTAAAATTGATCCAGAATACGGTAGCTCACTTAATGTTCTCAAAGAAACCGCATCTCAATATGGGTTAGATGTAGAAATTCGATTTGTAAAACCCGATGATTTATCATGTCTCACATGTCCTTATATTATTCATGGCATAACAAGTATAGAAAAAAATATCGGGCATTGTTTAGTAATAATTGACTACGATAAGACACATAAGAATTTTACAATTATTGATCCTATTTTGGGAAAATATGAACGCAAACATGAAAATGTTGTCAAACAAGGGTTTAGCGGTTATATTTTAATACCGCGTCTTTCGACTGCCCGATTTTGGGACAAATTAGCGGGAGCTTCATTGATTATCACTGGTTTGCTTGCTATTGGAATATTGTTGCGATATAATTATACCCATTAAATACTCTGAACAAATAATTTTTGTAAAATACAATACTCAAACTGTAAATAAAATAAATTATCAAATTTGTAAGTCCTTATTTATCAACAGTTTATGTCAATTTAAAACAGGGAAAATTTTTGCGATTTTTGACCACTCAAAATTGGCGAACA
>JAIROD010000034.1 GCA_031257725.1 Planctomycetaceae bacterium
TTTACACATCTTCCTAAATGTTCATAGGCAGGTTATTAAATTAGGTATAGGGCATCTCTAATAATTCATTTTTTTATTTTCAACGAATTAGTTAACGACGGGGTTTACCCCGTGTTTTAGGGTTAAGTCGAACAACGCGGGGCAAGGTAATTGTCTATTTTGTTTTAACCATTTTTGTAATTATTCAGTAGATTGGTCATTCGATGGTAGGCGACCTTTCGCCGAAAGGTTTTTACTAACTACGGCGATAGCCGACTTGCCCCTGTTTGCAGATGGAAATTAAAAACCAACCGCGTACAACTCGAATAACAAACCCAACCGTTGCAACCTTTCGGCGAAAGGTTGCCTACCTTTTGATGTCCTATTTTTTGGTAGGCGACCTTTCGCCGAAAGGTCGCAACGGCGTACTCGCCGACTTGCCCCTGTTTCCCCGCTGGCAATCAGTTTCCAAACCAGTCAGAAACACAAATTGCCCAATCGAATCTGATTCACTGTTGCCTATCGGCAACGCAACCTTTCGGCGAAAGGTTGCCTACCTTTTGATACACTACCTTGGGGGGAGATGTCAAATAAAACAACCAATTTCTACCCGTTGACAGTATAGCAGCATTATCTTAATTACCTTATTTTGATATTATTTTTTAGGAAATGATGAATGATTACTGATTTTGGTTGATTTTGATGGAAATTCTTTTCTTTGTTCGTCTTGACATTTTTTCGTGAGATGTAAAAATAGACGCTTAAATCTGTTTGTTTTTCCTTCGATATGATTAAAACCTATATAAATTATGAATATGGAATCACCCAAAATTACACGAGCGTTAATTAGTGTCAGCGACAAAATGGGACTTTCCGCGTTTGCCAAAGGGTTGACTATGGCGGGAGTCGAAATTTTTAGTACCGGCGGAACAAAATCCTATCTCGAAAAAGAAGGCGTTCCGGTTCGTGATATTGCCGATTACACCGGTTTTCCCGAAATGATGGGCGGACGGCTCAAAACACTACACCCCAAAGTTCACGGCGGTATTCTCTGCCGCCGCGATAACCTGAGCGATATGAACGCCTTAGCCGAAAATAATATCCAAACCTTTGAACTTGTTGTCGTTAATCTTTATCCCTTTGAAGCAACCATTGCACGCGAAGGTGTTACCGAAGAGGAGGCTATCGAAAAAATCGACATCGGCGGTCCCACCATGATTCGCGCCGCCGCAAAAAATTATCAGTTTGTAACGGTTGTTACCGATCAGGAACAATATTCCAATGTCTTGGAGCAAATTCAAAAAAATGGACGGACAACTTTGCAACTTCGTCAGAGTTTGGCACGCGACGCCTTCACCATGACCGGAAATTACGATAACGCTATTTCACGCTTTTTCAATGAACGGCTCGAAGGCGGTGATTTTCCGACAACATTGACTCTGAAACTTCAACGAAGCGGAGTGTTACGGTATGGCGAAAATCCGCATCAGCAGGCTGCCGTTTATCTCGATCCTCAATCAAAAATCGCTAACGTGATCGCGGCACGCCAACTAAACGGTAAAGAACTTTCCTATAATAATCTTCTTGATCTTGACGCCGCGCTGGCAATTGTCAGGTCATTCGGCAAACCGGCTGTCTCGGTAATTAAACACAATAATCCTTGCGGTTGCGCGGTTGCCGCACAAATTGTCGATGCGGTGTGCAAGGCGATGGCGGGTGATCCGTTAAGTGCGTTTGGTTCGGTTCTCGGCTTCAACCGAACAGTCGATGCTCCATCCGCTGAGGTTTTGTCCACTCCGGGACTTTTTGTCGAAGCAATTGCCGCTCCCGCATTCGACCCGGAAGCAGTGGAAATTCTTACCACAAAACCCAAATGGGGAAAAAATGTACGATTACTCCATGTCGGACAACTCGACCTCAAAGCATCACGCTGGGTGTTGCGCTCACTCGAAGGAGGCGCATTGCTACAGGAAACAGATACACAACCCGATCCGGAAAATCAATGGAATGTCGTTACCGAAAAGAAACCGGATACGGAAATTATGGACAATATCCGGTTTGCATGGGAAATTGTACGCCATATTAAATCAAATGCGATTGCGCTGGTCAAAGATGAAATGCTTCTCGGTGCCGGCGCAGGACAAATGAGCCGAGTCGATTCCGTCGAAATTGCCATCAAAAAAGCCGGTAATAGAATTGATGGAAGTGTGTTAGCCAGTGATGCGTTTTTTCCGTTTTCCGATTCCATTGACAAAGCGGCAGAATACGGAATTCGCGGTATCATTCAACCCGGCGGCTCCCGAAATGATGCGGAAGTCATCGAAGCGTGTAACAAACACGGTATTCCAATGATCTTCACCGGACGACGACATTTTAAACATTAAATTAAAAAAATTGGTAATATATCAGTGGAATATTTTTTTTTAACTATTCAGTCGTTTCTCCGAATGACCACCCCTAGCCCCTCCGAAGGAGGGGAATGATTCCCCTCCTTCGGAGGGGCTAGGGGTGGTAAAAAATAAACTTCAATCACCGAAAAATTCCACTGATATATTACTCGTTCAGACAATTAAAAATTTCCAAACAGTAATCGAATACATTGATCCAATAAAGTGTCGTCCCTGCGGGACTTTGTGGTGTGTTTGCCTTATCCGTATGCTAAAGCATACGGTTAATAAAGTATTTTACTTAATAATCCTTGCAGGACTAATAAAAATTAAAATAGACAGTTACGAATCAAGGCGGGAATGGGGATAACGAATTCTGGATGGAATATTAATGAATTCGACCAAATAAAGAAATACCAAGGTCAATTTTGATCAAAAAAATAAAGCCATTTTTTAAAAAATGACGCTTCCGGAGAGAATACGTAGGAAAATACCATTATAGCAGCATTAGGCTATGGGCTAAAAGGTTCGGCAAGGGGCAACGCCCAAGTTTTTGATAGTGGGTGCGACTCGATAACCCCCAGAGCCAAGAGGTTTTGTTCATGGCTCCGTTCACTGGCAAGGGTTCACTTCCAGACCAAAACTTACCAGTTTTGAAACACGGTTTTTTACAAGCAAAGTAAACATAAAAAAAAGAAAAACAACCAAAGTATTTTACATAACTCCAATATAGCAAAGACTTACGAAACAAGCGGCTTTCCAAATCCCGCAGAAATTCGCGATGAACAATGAAAAAAAACGCTTATACGCCAAGGAGTTGCCTACCTGCTGAGTTGCCTATTTGATGAGTATCTCCTGATCATACGCTACTGAATAGATAAGTTTTCGCTTGCTTTATCGCAACTATGATGTATAATAACTAACAAAAATTGGTTGTTT
>JAIROD010000853.1 GCA_031257725.1 Planctomycetaceae bacterium
TTGGTCAGCCGCACGAAAAAAACATGCGTATTACGGTTACGATATGATTCTCGGTTCTAACAATATCTGGTATGCTACCGGAATTTTCGTCGATTAAAGGTCATCTTCCGAAAATTTTCGTTGCCTTCTATACTTTGAACGGTAACGAATTACTTTTTTTATTTTCGACCCATTAATTAATAGTTAACGACGGGGTTTACCCCGTGTTTGGGGGTTAAGCCTAACAACGCGGGGCAAGCCCACGCCGTTAACTTCGGTAAATTCCGAATGATGAGAGATTCCCATTCGTAGATTTCGTAAAAAAAACTATGAGGAAACGAAAAATATGTTCCTTGAAGCATGGTCTATTCTTCTTTGAGCAGAACTTCTGGGACAGTTTTGAACAAGTCGGCGGAATAATCAATCATTTTTTCAGTCATCCAGGGCATCAGGAATGCAATCACCAGAACCATCACAAGAATTTTGAGAACAATTGCAATTGTTTGTTCCTGAATCTGTGTCAACGCCTGAAAAAGACCAATTAACAAACCAATCACCGTTCCCGCCAATAAAATCGGCGCAGCAATTAATAGCGCAATCCAAATCGAATCACGACATAAATCAACAGCGGTTTGAGCATCCATGCTTGGGGAAATAGGTTAAAGTAATATTTTATTTGTAACAATTTGCAATAACATTGATCACAATGAAAAACGAAATGAAAATAGAATTTCAAATAGGAATCTCTAAAAGGTCATCTCTCATCATTCAATTTTTTATTTTCAACCCATTAAGTAATAGTTAACGACGGGGTTTACCCCGTGTTGTTAGTTAACGACGGGGTTCACCCCGTGTTGTTAGTTAACGACGGGGTTCACCCCGTGTTTTAGGATTAAGCCTTACAACGCGGGGCAAGCCCACGCCGTTAACGTTCGATAAATTCTGAATGATGAGAGATTCCCAATAGAGAGGATAAGGACAAATGAAACGAATAATCAATTAATCAATTGATTTTCCACGCTTAGGATTCGATCATTTGAAACAATTCCCATTGTGAAACGCTATTGGGATTCAGGTTTTTTCGATACGATTCGTATCGAATTACCAAACCCGATTCTAAATCGACATACCATTTTTGTGTCCGATAATAATTTTTCCACTGTTCCAAAGTTTGATCTATTAAGGAGTTAAAACTTTTTTCTGATTGTTTTCTATGATCAAGATGGTTTGAATCTTTCGGGAATGTTGCGTCAAGGTATTTCTGCAATAATATTTGACTGTAAGAACGTAATTGATCCGGTGAGTCAAAAGATTGTTCGGCAACAATTTCCGCAACAGTTTTATTGCCAATCATCTTTAATGTTTTTAACGTGAAGGAATCAACAGTAAAACAAAAACAGGTACCTTGTGCCAGTAATCTTTGTGCCGGTACGATAAACCGGTCGCCGACAGACCAATCCGATGTAACAAATGGATTGGTCAAAATGGGTTGTAACCATGATCCTATTAAACTTTGCCGTTCAAAGTCCGGTGAATCCGGTTTCAATAATTTCTTTGGATAAAGCAACGGAATATCGGTTCCATTGACATCATCACGAAGTACATACGTTATCATTCCAACCATTGGCGGATCATAGTTTCGTTTACCGTATGTGAAGTATTGATCATTTTTCGATATATTAACATTATACTCATTTTTTTCTACATTGATTGTTCCTTCAGTAATTTCATAAAACATTCCTTTCCCGCCTGTTGCGATATAATCGTCTGGAGTTGCGGCAGTTCCTATAACATTGGTATTCAATCTTTGGAATTTACAATGTCTTGGAGTCGATAAATCGTACTTCAATGTAACTGTTTTTGACTCCGACTTTTCTACTGGTGAAGGAGTTAGGAATTGTTGACGCAAACCATTCCATTTTTCGAAAAATTGACTGGAAGCGGAGGACGAGGACAGTAATTTATCCGCAACCGCATCAGGATTTTCCGTTAATTCTTTGACTTGCGCGACGGTGTGAATCGCAAATGGCGTTGCGGTAAAACCTGCAATTGCCATACCAAGTACAGCTCGCCGAGTGATTTTTTTACCCATGATTTTAGCCTTAAAAAAAACTTTTTTAGAAGTATCCATTGCAACACAATTCATAACCGTTCATGCGATTTGTAAAGGTTGCGATAAACAAGGACATGCGAGAATAACAATTAAAAATAAAATTGTCAAGAGCAATTTTATTAGTGAAGAGTTGATAGTGGAAAGTGGAGCATAACGTCAACGAGTCGCCCGTACAAAAATAAAAATTGCATTTTAAGAGTCAAATCATCTTTTTTGTTTTTGTTCAAAAATATTTTCAAATTCCATAACTTCGTATTATTAAATAAGTTAGTGCAATTAAATATGTAACATTTCTTCAAAACCGTAAAATCAACAGGAACTAATTACGATTTTTTTCGCCACCAAATAGCGAGTGCTGCACCGGTGATATTCATGAGAGGACTGCAAATTGCCGGAGCTAAACCCATTGTGGAGGCTTTGCCCAACTGGACAGCCAACGCCGATGCAAGACCACCATTTTGCATTCCGACTTCAATGGCAATTGTTCGGCATGATTTTTTCATCGAGTCGGCAAAACCGCGCCAACCAATACCCGAAAAAATATCCGAGCAAATTATGCAGTAAACACGCAACAATCAGCAAAATACCAATCTGTAATAAATTATCACGCCCCGCCGCATTGATAAAAACAATCGTCAGCAAAAGTCCAAACATCGAAAAAAAACCGAGAATTCGTTCAAAAACAACAGAGTGAATCCGAAAAATTGATTGCACTAAAATACCGGCAATAATAGGAACAATAACAAGATTGACAATATCCCAGACCATTCGGTGATAATCCAATGAAAGCGATTCGCCAATAAGCAAACGCATCCAGAATGGTGTCATCAGAGGACCGAGCAATGTTGCAACTGTTGTCAGAGAAAGCGAAAGAGCAACATTGGCTTTGGCAAGAAAATTCATAACATTTGAAGCAATTCCGCAGGGAACACAACCAACCAGAATAATTCCCGCCGCAACTTCTTTGGGAAAGGAAAAAACCGTTGCAATAACAAAACCGACC
>JAIROD010000058.1 GCA_031257725.1 Planctomycetaceae bacterium
GGGGAATCATTCCCCTCCTTCGGAGGGGCAGGGGTGGTAAAAAATAAACTTCAATCTCCGAAAAATTCCACTGATATATTACTAATCCTGTTATTTTTCCGTGTGTACGGTGAGTACACCGCACACACGGCTACATTGGAAATGGTCTTGCAGGACTAATAAAAATTAAAATAGACGGTTACGTTTTCGGGAGCGGGGACGCTCCCGCCGCAGTCAAGTCGGCTATCGCCGACGCAACCTACCATCGAATGACCAATCTACTGAATAACTACAACTTTTTTTTTACTAAAATTTCCAAGAGAACCCGACCGTTCCGCCTCCGGCGGAAGTATCGCCGTCGCGGTCGAGATAGATATCGCCGTTGTATTCGAGGAAGAACAACGTGTTACGACGTTCAGACAGGAACCAATTCATTCCGACATTGAATCCCCATTCAAAACGTCCGAGATGCGCGCCGCTGCCAACCACATTGGTTTTCAGACCGGTTCCTTCAAGAGCCGGATAGTAAATATTGGTTACGGGTCGGGTGTCGCCGAAGTTCCAACCGAGTTGGCTTCCGGCGTGGAAATCGATTCGCCGCCAGTTTTTCATCACCTCCATTCCGGCACGGGTAATGAATTTCGTCAATTCTGAACGCTGATACTGTCGGTATTCCTTTGATTTTTCCAGATCGATGGAATGTTCTGTGGAACTGCCGATTCGTGAGACTTCCAGATCGGCTCCGGCAAAGAATCGGACATTCCAATCTCGTCTGGCTTTGAAACGCCGTCCAACTTCAACATTCAAATCGAATGTATTGCCGTCATAGTTGGAGCCATAACGATAACCGTTGTTTGTTCGGATCAGATTATTGTTTTGCCAACCTCCGCCGATATAGGTTCGGATATCCAAATTGGAATGAAAAACCTGACCGTAATACAAACCGAGATAATAATCTTCGTTTTTCACTTGATCGGAATAATTGGACAGTTTTCCTTCTTCACGTCCGAACAGCAAACCGAAGGAGCGTGTACAATTTGAAATGAACGACAACCCCGCCTGCACTCCGTAAGATTGCAAGTTGAAACCTTCTTTGAAATAATTACTCTCAAAATCATCACCGCGTCCGACAAACGTCATCCATGCGGTACGTTGCGGGCGATGTTTGGCTTGACCTCTTGCCTGAAACGTTGATGCGACGGATTCTTGGGACGGATGGTCGGTACATTCGCTGAGCCATTCCCGTGTAATCTGCTGATAAGCCGTCCGGTACATTTTGGTTTGCGCCAACATCAATGATGTTGCGACAATATCGCTTAACGGACGCGGTTCCTGACGAAGGTATCCGCTAATGGTTACGTAATTTGATTGATCATAATCCAATTCAAAATCAAAAAACGCACTGGAGGAATTATCGATACCGGCGAAACGTCCGTTTAACGACGACCAATAATTCAATACTTTCCGGTTTTCAAAACTATTCAACAGGTCTTTTGTAAGAATAGGAACCGGTGTAAATAGGACATTGTCGCCGATATAAACGTCGTCTTTTACCGTCAACATATCCGATTCTGATTCTGTTGCGCTGAACCGCCAATAGTAATGAGAGTGGTCAATAAAGGTAACTTTGTTATTAACGGTTCCGTTTCCGCCGAAACCGGCGTGTTCACGCACCCACACCTGACTGTCGAGCGAACCGTCCACAAGAAGAACGCCTTCCTGCACATTGGTTGCTCCGGTGTAGGTGTTACGGCTATTGAGAACGGCAATAGAATCATAACCGGTTTTGGTAACGCTTCCGGCTCCGGTGACAGGCGTTTCCATACCGTTTGACCAGGAACCGTCCGTTTCGTTTTTGATACGATTAAAATCAAGATTGAGTTCGGCGCTTTGGGCGAGTTGTATTTCTTTGGAACCGGAAGCGGCTTGTTCGTGAGTGAGTTTCAGCGTTCCGGCTTCAACATTTGTTACGCCGGTATAGGAATTTTTTGTTGCAAGAACCAACGTTCCCAGTCCTTTTTTGGTCAGTGTTTTACCGTCCCACACGGCGGGATCAAAAGTTCCGGTTACATTTTTCAGTTCTACGCCGAGTGTGAATTCACTGTCGGGATTTGTCAGCGTGAAGTTTCCGTGAGCATCTTGGGGTGCATTCCAGCGTAACGACTGACCAACCAACAATTCCTTTTGGTCTTCCGATTTTGTAACGCCAAAAAACAGATAATCAACCTCCGGTTCTTCAGCACCGCCAATACAAATCTTTCCAAAATTATCGATAATGGGGTTATCGGATTTCATGAGAAGGGACAGAGTATCATTCGTTACGATTCCCTGAACATTCAGTATGGAATTTTCGCCGAGCGAAACATTTCCGGCATGAATGGAATTGTTACCAAGCATCACCGATAATGTTCCGTCTATGGTCAGTTTTTCTTTGACCTCAATTGTTGCCAGAGGTTGCAGTGAAAGCGTTGCCTTTTCACTGACGTTCATATTTGTATTGGTAATCAGTTGCGTTGTTGCCGAACCCCAACCGCCGATTTGTAACGTTCCGCCGTTGACCAGAATATCACCGCTAAACTTATTTTGAAGTCCCCCAAGTCCCTGCAAACCATCGCCGTTTTTAATAAATTGCTTTGCGTTGCGAATTGTTCCGTTGAAAAACGGTGAAAAACCGGTTTTGTTTTGGTTAATCAGCAACGTACCGCCTTGCATCTCCACCAATCCGTTTCCCTGCAACGAACTAATTGACCGACTGGAACTGCCGGACTGATATTGACCGCTGGAATAAACGGTTAAATCGGTTCCTTGTGAGATATTGCCGACAACAATTCCGTTTTCGATTATTGTTGCTCCATTGTAAAAGTTATGTCCGTTCAAGGTTAATGTTCCGGTATTCTTTTTCACCAGATTTCCCGAACCGGTGAAGACTCCGTCAAAAACATCGTCCTCCGCATTGTTGACGGTAAATTTGTAATTGCCCGCCATTTCGACCGTTCCATTGCCCAAAATCGCCGTAACCTGCCGATCTGCATTGCCGGTACGATAAATACTGTCGGTTGTTTCAACCGTCAACACCGTATCTATCGGAATATTGTTGACCAAAACACCGTTTTGAACTGTTGTTGCGCCGTTCCATGCCGCTTGAGTGTTAATGGTCATAACAGCATCGCCGGTTTTAACAAGATGACTTAGGGGATCATCCGCGTTGTAATACGGATCGGCCGGATCAATATTGCCGTGTGCAATTCCATTGTGTCCGGTTACGGTTAAATCTGCTGATGTATCAAACGTTGCGGTGGAGCCGCCGTCAATGATGATTTTCTGACCAAAGGCATCGACGATGTTGCGGTTTTGCAATGTTCCGCCGCCGCGTTTGAAATTGACATCGCCGGTTCCGAGATTGCCGGCGGTGCCTTCGTCCAAGTTTGAATACGAAAGTGTTCCGCTGTAAATGTATGTTCCGCCGGTGTAAGTTGATATTCCCTGCAAAAAAGTTGTTGTTCCACTTTCCGATTTAGCGAGAATTCCATCACCCCCAATTCCTTTATTGTAATTTCCTTCAAAAGCAAGTTCCAAAATACCTGTTCCCTCAATGTCCCGTCGAACCTCAACACGTTGCTCACCCAACTCGTCGGGTGTTCCGGTTGCATCGGCATATTTCAATTTGAGTGTTCCGTTGGCAACCGTTGTTGTTCCGGTGTAATTGTTTGGTCGTTCCGGCGATCTTTGTTCCAACTCCAGAACAGCCGTTCCCGCGTCCGTTTTGATAAGATTTCCGTTACCGCTAATAAATCGGTCATAAATTTGATCAATTTCCTGACCGCGTTCATCAGTAAGTGAGGCAAAATCAAGATATAACTCGCTTAAGTTTGTTTTCAAATCAACAATATTCGTTTGACCTGTTGCGTGAACATCAAGAAGATGCAACTCACTAGACTCTTCAACAAAAGTATTTCCGGTATAACCGGAAAATTGATTCGGTTGATCGTCATTGGAACCGCGTACAAAAACATTCGTATATTCCAGAACTTCGACATTGCCTGCGCCGGTGATAATTCGGTTGTATGGATTGGTTTTTGACGAATCCGTTACGTTAAATTGTAAAGCGGAATTAAGCAGCGGATTGTTGGAATTTCCTGCAATAGCAACTTCACTTGTTTTTCCCGTTGAATTAACGCTGCCGATTCGGATTTTGCCGCCGTTAATTGACGATTTTCCGGTATATGTTGAATTGTTTGCGGTCAAGTAGAGAATTTCCGTACTGCCGTCTGGCGTGGAATAAAGACCATTTCCCCTCAATTCCAGACTGCCGGTTCCGGTAATCGTATTGTCCACCGTTGCAATAAATTGATAGGTTGACGGGTCAGTTGAATCATAAGTTTTATCAGGATCATAAGGTTCTAGCGGCAATAACGGCGGATTGCGATTAAAATCGCCGACAGTGTCGCGAGTCAAATGAAATTGCAACAAGGCGGCATCAATGTTTTCAATATCATTTTTGACACTAACACTGTTTTCTTGTCCGATATTGATGGTTCCGGTTCCAAAAGGACGAAACGTTATTTCATGATCTGTTGCATTTTCATTATCATTTTGATCGAAAACATGACGACCAACGAGAGTTCCTGCGTTAATTTCCGTACCGCCGGAGTAAGTGTTATTGATATTGGCAAAAACCTGCGTACCTTGTCCTAACTTGATAACCTGATCACCATCTCCAAACGTATTTCCAATAATTTGACCGGAAAAAACATATTCTCTACCGGCGACAACATTAATGTACAATTTATAATTTTGTAGTTCTACTTTTGCGTCGGGACTATCCGGTGGTTCATCGTCATTGGATAATCGGTCACTCAAACCGGCGATATTCCTGTCAGCATCAAGTGTATCGTAAACAGCCCCTTTGAATACCGTCAAAACACCTTGCCCGATATTTTTTTGCAACCTTCCCGCGCGAACCGTTGTATCCGCTCCTCCGCTTACTGTTCCGTAAATGGTAAGTGTATTCGGATTATTTTTGAATATTTTAGTTCCGGCTTCGGTGGAAATGGTATTAAAAAAACGGTCATCCTCAACACTGGTTTCAAAGGTCAATTCGGCGGTATTGTCCAAAACAAGTCCTCCGGTTCCAACCCCTCCGGTATTTCCTAATGTCAAATAAGCGTTATCAACAGTTGTTCCGCCCCAATAAGAGTTGGCGGAATTAAAGGTTACGGAAGTTTTTGTCGGTAAATTTTCCGTCAATGTTGTAATATAAACACCCCCTGCTCCGTCAATACCGATCAAACTGTTGCTTTCATTGGTAAATTGATAAGAACCGCCATCAACAATCATTCCAAGTCCGGTTTTAGCATACGTTCCAACGTTATACTGTCCAAAATCACCGATCTGCACACCGCCGTTCTGAACAGTAATACTTACTACTCCAGACCCGTTGTCTTGAAAGCTTACAACATCACCATGAAGAAACCTCTCGGTGTTTCCATAATTAGTAATATACCCAGACCAGTTTGCAGAGGTTGCGTCCCAACGATTATTGTTTGCAGAACCAGTCCACGTAACTTCGCCAACGTATGATTGGAAATTCTGAATCGAAATATTAACAGTTTTACTTTCAACACCGGCAGGAGGTGACGTAGGAGTTTGTACCAGATTTCCTGCTAAACGTCCGTTTACACTAATAACATCATTCCAATTTTCTCCTCGAACAGTAACAGGAAAATTGATTCCATAAGTATCCGTTTTACCGGAAGTGCCGCTCATGTCGATAATCCGAATCGGCGGAGCCGCATAAGTTGGAATTGCACCTTGTTCAGGAGCAGTTCCGGTATAATTATATCGAAGAAGTTGTACGTTTATTGTCCCACTTTGTCCTGTGTTACCAAACCCCAAAAGGTTGAGTTTACCGTCGTTCATTGGGCTTGACAGTGTAACATTTCCCCGTAAATCCAAAACCGGTTGACCGGCGGTATAATTTGTCAAATCGAAACCAAGCGTAACATTGTCTTGAAGTCGAATATTAGCGGCATCAATAAAGTTATCCACACGTTCTGTGACAAGATTACCCGAAGCATTAACGCGAAGATTACCGTTTTCATCAAAAGTTGGGTTTAACCAGAAACCGCGTGCATTCAATGTTGTACCGTTTCCCATTATAAACAGCAACTGATCATTAGCCGGTGTTCCTTGTAACGTAATAGAAGAGCCTCGCATCAATTCCAATGTTCCGTTGCTAACGGTGAAATGATTAGTCGTTGTTGCCGAAAGATTGCTTTGATTGGCTAACTGAATCGGCTGAGAGTAGTTAGGAGAGAGAATGAGACTGCCGTTTTCGTCTTTTAAGGTAACCAAGTCAAGCCGCCATAAACCTTGTCCGCTTTTAGTAACATATAAATTATAACCGAGTGCGGCGGCGGTTCCTTTCATGGCTTCATTGGATACGGCAATGTAGGGAGCGGAAAGGATATTAGGCGGCGGAGCTTGAGCGTCCACCTCCATTGTAAATCGAACAGTATCATTTGCCAGCAAATTTCTTGGTGGCTGAGTTGTCAACGCTAAAATATCATTTAAATCAGCAATACTTGTGGCGGTAATAGGTTTGGGAGGAGGAGGATCTTGAGCCAGCGCATTCCAACCGGACAGCGAAATAATACAACATGTCGCAAGGATAAATAATAATGTAGATAATCTGCGATCCATAAGAAACATCCTTGTTTCACTCTGTGGAACGGGGCTGAATAGATAATTTTTAACGACTGTTCGTTAAAAGAGGTCTAAACAGTATCATCCTTCTTATCGGCGTGATTTGTATAAGAGTTTATTTTTTTTGGCGGGACAACATTGTGGTAGAAGCGGGACTTCTGAATTTTTTGAATTTTAGGATTGACAAAATCGTCGTTATCCAATATCATAAACAAATACATAGTATGTCTATGTGTTTTATATGCAAATAAGGAGGTAACTATTCCGTCGCGGTCAATGTTCCTTTTTCTGTCCCGTTAGGGACAACATCTTGGTAGAAAATGATGTCGATTAAAAACGCTCGTCCCGTTAGGGACGAAATATTGGTAGAAAAA